>CALJVI010000082.1 GCA_937974575.1 uncultured Saprospiraceae bacterium
GATACGCTCAAGTAGGCTGTGAAATAACTCTTTCTTTTGGCTACTACTCCATACTTGGTATTTACAATCATGTAAAGCAATATTTATAATAAGAAGCTTTTTTTTGCGAGAGGAGTAGTAGCAGGGGACAGCTCTGCTGGACAGTCCGCGCAGAGGCTGGTGAGGCAAGCATGGACCGAGCTGGCTAGCGAGCTGCGGATGGTCCGACCCTCTTGGGTCTCGCCCAAATTACTATCCAACTCGATCTTATCTTTAGGCCACTCCAACAATAAATCTACTACGAATTATATAGGTATGAAAACTTAAATGGTTAAGCTTAGCGAGCAAGCAGTCCCTCTGGGATCATCGCCTCGTAAATGACGCTCTGAATCTTGGGACGAAAATCTTCTCTGCCCAATTTATAATTAAACATAGAAGGGTAAGTGCGATTGGATAGAAAGATATAGATAATTTGGTTTTCTGGATCTGCCCATGTCGCAATGCCTGTAAAGCCAAGATGACCGAAGGTACTTTTGCTAGCTAGCTCCGAAAAGTTAACTGTTTTGTCATTGTCTAGTTCAAACAAATCAAAGCCGAGTCCACGGCGAGTACAGTCTTTGCAGCGGGACGTAAATTTGAATATCGTCTCTGGATTAAAATACTCAACTCCTCCATAGTATCCATTATTGAGCAACATCTGAAACAAGACTGCAATGTCATTGGCATTGCTAAACAAGCCTGCGTGGCCACTCACGCCACCCCACATAGCCGCACCCATATCGTGTACATAGCCATGAACTTTTTGAGCCCTAAAGTAATCGTCATCTTCCGTAGGAGGTATTTGGGACAAGGTAATTCTCTCGGCCGGATTATAGCCCATCGTTTGCAAACCTAAGGGTTCATAGATTCTTTTTTTAGCATATTGGTTGATGGGGGTGCCACTCACCGCTTTGACCATATCTGCTACTAAATAGAATCCTAAATCTGAGTACTTGTATTTTTTTGTTTCTCGCAATTCGGAATCATAGATCCGCTGACGCATAGTGTCTGGGTAGCTTCTTTCTAAAAATAGATTTTTTGCGACAGGAACAGAAAATGCAGAAGTATACTTAGGCTTGTAAAACTTGCTTGAAGGTCTTCCTTTTTTACCGCTTGCATCAATCGTCTCTTCATAAAATTTCAACCAACCTTGCAGGCCAGAACGGTGGGTCAACATCTCACCCAAAGTAATATCTACTTTATTGGTGTTTGCCAAGGCAGGCAAATAATCGGACATTCTGTTTTCTGGTGCAATTTTTCCCTGTTGGTAGAGATCCATAGTGCTGAGCGTCGAAGCACACACCTTGGTAAGAGAAGCCAGATCCCAGACATCCGTCATTTTGGTTGGCCTCACTTTGTCATAGGTATGATGTCCATATGCTTTTTCAAAAATTACTTTTTTATCTTTTACAACCATTATAGCGCAGCCAGGAGTAGCTTTCATATCTACGGCTGCATTCGCCAAGGAGTCTATTCCATGATGCAATACAAAGCTATTGATACCTACTCGTTCTGGCAAATCATACCCTAGTCTATACAGATTGGGGGTGCTGATTCCTTGTCCAAACTTGGCTTTTGGCGATGCCGTTACCGGAAGGCGACCACGCATTCCAAATGCACCAAATAGTGCCTGCGCAGCTGCATCTCTAGCTATGTCATCATCTTCATAAGCGCAAAGCAACCATTCATTATCATCAAAATACTTTAAGGAATATGGCGACCCAAAGACGACAAGCGTCACTTTAGTTTTTGCGGATATCGCTTTAATGATCTTTTTCTCTACCTCCGTAATGCCATATTTCTTACCCGCATAAATACTCATATCATGGATACTGATAATCACTTGGTCATACTTACTCAACTTATCAATCAAGCTGCTAGCAGAAGCATTATCCTTCTTCGCTTGGAAGTGGTCCATCTTCGCATAGCTGCTCAATCTCTTTTGAAATAAGTTATTCTTATCCGCACCTAGAGCAAGGCTCGCAAAATTGATGCCTTTGACTTTTTGGAAAGGAACTAGGTTTTCCTTGTTTCTCACCATGGTCATAGCCGACTCGTAAAGTTTTCGCTTTAAGATAATGGCTTCTGGAGTTTCCAGATCTCGGCGTACATTCTGTTCAAAAATTATAGGTGTCTTCGTTAGTTTGTATTTATACTTAGCGTATAGATTTTTCTTCACTGCAGCATCTACTATAGCTAGAGGAAGTCTACCATCTTCTACATATTTTTTTACTGTCGTCATGGCCGCATCAATATCCTCAGGAAGCAGGAGTACATCATTGCCCGCAAGCAGTGCCAAGGCCTCTACCTCACCACTTGGAAAGTGCTTGGTAACTCCCTTCATACCTAGTCCATCTGTGATGATCAGTCCATCAAAATTCAACTCTTTTTTCAAGATTTGATTCACTGCTTTTGGCGACAAGGTCGTAGGCATATTATCTGCATCATCTATAGAGGGTACTTGCAAGTGCGCTACCATCATGCTTTCTATTCCTTGCTCTGCCAATACTTTGAATGGGTACAACTCCAGACTATCTATACGTGCTCTATCATGCTTGATAAGCGGCAAGTCGTAATGGGAATCTACATCGGTATCTCCATGTCCAGGAAAGTGCTTGGCACATGCCATAACGCCGTGGTCTTGCATCCCCTGTGCGTACATATAACTCTTGCTGCTCACATTCAGAATATCTTCTCCAAACGATCGAGTATTGATCACTGGATTATTAGGATTGTTATTCACATCTGCTACTGGAGCAAAGTTGATCTGTACCCCGATACGCTTGAGCTGTCTTGCGATATCCTTACCCATATCATAGATCAGTCTGTTCTCTTGTATGGCGCCTAGTGTGAGTTGCTGTGGAAAACTAAGACCGTCTTCTTTAAATCGCATTCCTAATCCCCATTCTGCATCTACAGAAATAAACAATGGGGTCTTGGCCAGCTTCTGATATCTATTGGTCAGTTCGACCTGCTTTTCGGGAGTCCCTTGAAAAAAGGTAAGCCCACCGATGTGGTAATCCTTGATATAAGATTCTATTTTCTTATAGTGCTTTTCATCTTTATTGGAGAAGGCCCTCAACCACATGAGTTGACCGATTTTTTCTTCAAGCGTCATTTTCTGAAAGACACCTTCCACCCATGCAGTCGCATTGGGGTCCACTGTAGTTTGACTCCAAGTAGAGTGTAGTATTCCAAAAAAGAAAAATATAAATATGCTTAGTTTACGCATTGATAGTTCATAATTTTTAAGTGAAATAGATTTCCATCAGCAGCACATACTACTACTTTATTTTTGTTTCATCACATTGGGATCTAGGGCCAAAGCTTTTTGTCTAAAGGCCTCTGCCTTTTGGATGTCTCCAGCCTGACCATATGCATTCCCTAGATTCAGCCATGCCGCTGCTGACTTAGGCTGCAAGCTCGTCACTTTGGTAAAATAAGAAATAGCCTTATCGGAGTTGCCACTGATACCATAAACGACACCCAGCAGACGAATAGTCTCTAGATCCTGAGGATTTGCCTGTTCAGCTTTAATTAAGTAAGAAAGCGACTTATTCAAATCATTTTTTTCTTCTCCATAGTATCGCCCTGCACTCCTGTAGGTAATCGCAAGATTGTTGTTGGCATCTACATAGTTGGGATCTATACTCAGTGCGTGCTCGTAATACTTAACAGCCTTGTCATAGTCTTTCAGATAGTTATGCGCATTGCCCAGTAGGAGGTAAGCATTTTTGTAATTGGGGTGTATCTTAGTAGCCTGCGTCAGATGACCGATAGCTTTTGTGATCATAGCTACTCTCTTGGTCTCGTCTTTTTCATTCACCGACTTTGTAACCAGCTCTCCACCTACGGAGTTTTGCAACTTTGCACTATTTACAGAGATGTCCGCATCATTTACAAACAAGCTCATATTATTGTACCAGACCGGATTACGCACGATCGTCATTACTCCAAACAAAACAGCCACTAGTCCTACTATTCCGAATGGTACCTTGTACTGTGCAAAATCGATTTCTTTTTCCTTTGTCACCTTCACAAATGCCTGATGCAGCAATACAGCAATGGCAAAACAAAATCCTACTGAAGGCATGAACAAAAATCGCTCTGCCATATTGGTTCCTACCGGAAACAATAAATTGGAAACTATAAAAAGTGTACCGATATAATACAAGATCCCAAATCCCAATATCTTTTTCTTCGCACTCAACATCAGTCCATAGATCAACAAACCCAGGTGCAAGACAACACTTACGATCACCTGCCAATTTGCAAATGACATGATATCTATATGCCTCGGATAATAATCGTGGGTCAAAGGATGAGGTACCACCTGTAGTTGTAAATACTTGAGCAGGGTATAAAATATAGTAGCCAGCTTTTCCCCTCCTGTGAAGGGTACATAACTATTTCCTTGTACCTTGATGTAGGGATTGTTCATCATCTCTTGAGGAGGCGCTCCACCAAGGTCAAAACCGATCACCATAGTCCGCACTACTATAAACAATACGGCTGGAATCAATAGAGGTAATGTCTTTTGAATAGCCTTGCCCAAGCTCGCTTTCGTAAACACAAACAACATCAAAGGTATGACCCCCAAAAACGTAATCGTATTCTCTTTCGAAAAGATAGCTATCAAAAATGCGATACAAGCATAGCCTATATATTTGGTATCAAAACCAGATTTTGACTGATAACTTTTGAGTATAAAGTAGGCAGCGATCACACTCCCTAGTAGGGCCATTATTTCATCCCTACCTTTGATGTTCGCCACACACTCTGTATGCACGGGATGCGCCACAAAAAGCACCGCTGTAGCTAGTGCTACAAACCATCCATATCCGTATGATTTTCGACTTTTGAGAAGTAGCCTGATCCATAGGTAAAGCATTATACCAAGACCGCCATAAAGGAGTATATTGATAAGGTGACTTATCCCGGGATTCATCCCCCACAGACTTACACCCGTAGCAAACATCACCAGGGTGAAGGGTCTATATCTACCTCCATCAACCAGTTTGTCCTTACCCTCTACCTTAAAAAATCCTCTAAATGTATCGTACCGCATAATGTCAGGAATCCCCGACACTCCTTCCATCGTAAATTCATTGTCATCGATAACAATGCTATCATCCAGCGCATATTGATGCCCCAATGTATTTACATACAGCCCTACCGCTAGCAGGGCTATGATGATGCAGTGCAATTTCGGATTAGTAAACCATGCAGGTCCACTCACCTTTACTTTTGGAGTAGTTTTACTGGTCTTCTGTTTCGATTTTGCCATACCCGTTTTACGTAATTTTTCGCCAAAGATTTGCGATATCTATATAGAAATATAAAATTACTAAAAAAGCTGAATTGTCAATGCCTTAGATTTCTATGTTTTAGGTGCTTATTTGGAGGCTCCCACCTTCCACTGAAAAGCGTGGAAGGTCGTCAGGCTATGCAGGGGTTCACTTCGTTACCGTCCCCTCCATTTCATTGCGGCGACTGCTCCTTTCAGTCGCACCCTTACTATCCTTAGCCCAAAAGAAAAAACGGAATAGTATATATAGGTCCTTACTTATGGGAGATATGTGTTTTTGTGGGGATTAAGTACTAAGTATAGGATCTGTGCCCAATACTTTCTCATTGAGTAGATCCAACACTCCCTTGGCTTCCTTGAGAGAATTGACCTCATCCTTTATCAACATGAAGTACTTGGGTGTTTGCTTCAATGATAACCCATACTTAGCGCCATGCACCGTCATAAAGGCCATAAGGTCTTGAAAGGTCTTGGTATCAAAGTAGGAGGCCTGTGGATTACTGATAAAGTAAAGTCTGAGCTTATCGCTTTTCAGTAATACTCTTTCGAAGCCTAATTCTTTACAGATCTGTCTCAATCTCATGGCGTCAAATAGTTCAAATACTTGCAGAGGGACTTTACCAAAGCGATCGGTGAGCATTTTACCAAATTTTTCAATGTCCTCTTCCGTATCTATTTTATTTAGTTCTGTATATAGATTCAGTCTTTCTTGGATATTACTCACATAGTCATCCGGTATATGCATCTCCACATCTGTGTCTATCTGCACATCTCTGACATGAATTTTCTTTTTCTTATTGTCTTCCTCAAAGAGATCTTTGTATTCGTTTTCCTTTAATTCAATAATCGCCTCTTCGAGGATCTTCTGATATGTCTCGTACCCGATATCGGTAATAAATCCAGACTGCTCTCCACCCAATAAATTACCTGCTCCACGGATATCCAAATCACGCATAGCAATATTAAATCCTGAGCCTAGATCCGAAAATTCTTCTAGCGTACGCAAGCGCTTTCTTGCCTCTGGAGTAAGCGTACTTACTGGAGGGCTAAACAAATAACAAAAAGCTTTTTTATTAGAACGCCCTACACGACCACGCAGCTGATGCAAATCACTCAAACCAAACTGGTTGGCATTATTGATGATAATGGTATTGGCATTCGGAATATCCAATCCAGTTTCTATAATATTGGTACAAACGAGTACCTCGTATTTTCTATCTATAAAATCTACCAAAGTAGTTTCTAGCGATTTTGGATCCATCTGACCATGCGCCGTAGCCACATCTACATCAGGACAAAGACGCTTGACCAATGCAGCTATATCTGGTAGAGACTTTACTCTATTGTGTACAAAGAAAACTTGACCACCACGATGCACTTCATAGTAGATAGACTCTTTTATCAAGTTATTATTAAAGACTCGCATCTCGGTATGGATGGGTTGCCTATTTGGTGGTGCGGTCCTAATGAGAGACAAATCTCGAGCTGCCATCAATGAAAACTGTAAAGTTCTTGGTATAGGTGTTGCTGTCAATGTGAGTGTATCCACATTCACTTTTATATTCCTCAGTTTTTCTTTTGCGGCTACGCCAAACTTCTGTTCTTCATCTATAATCAGTAAACCTAGATCTTTAAAGCCAATATCTTTTCCGAGTATGGCATGTGTACCGATGACTAGATCTAGCTTCCCATCTTTTAATTTTTGGAAAATTTCTTTTTTCTGTTTTGCCGTTTTGAAGCGATTGACAAAGTCTACACTTGCGCCAAACTCTCCAAGTCTTTCTTTGAATGTTTTCGCATGTTGAAGCGCCAATATCGTTGTCGGAACAAGAACGGCTACTTGCTTACCTCCAACTATTGCTTTAAAGGCAGCACGTATAGCAATTTCTGTTTTACCAAAACCTACATCTCCACAGATCAATCGATCCATCGGGTAGGACTTCATCATGTCTTCTTTGACATCATTGGTAGCCTTCAGTTGATCTGGTGTATCTTCATATATAAAGGAGGCCTCTAGCTCATTCTGCAAATATCCATCTGCTGGAAAAGCATGTCCTTCGGAAGCTTTTCGCTTGGCGTATAGTTTGATCAACTCCTTAGCAATGTCTTTTACTTTAGATTTTGTTCTATTCTTTATCGTCTTCCAAGTATCGGAACCTAGCTTGTTGAGCTTAGGCGCTTTTCCCTCTTGTCCTACAAATTTTGATATCTTATGCAAAGAATTGATCCCTACATAGAGCAGATCATTATTGCGATACACCAATCTGACAGACTCTTGAATTCGTCCATTGATGTCTATTTTTTCGAGGCCAGAATATCGACCTACACCATGATCTATATGTGAAACAAAATCTCCAGGCTTCAGCTCTTTCAGCATTTTCAGGCTGACGGCTTTATCTTTAGAAAAACCTTTGCGTAGATTAAAGCGATGAAATCTTTCAAATATTTGATGATCCGTGAGTACCGCTACTTTAAGATCTAGATCAAAAAATCCAGCACTCAATCCTTTCTTGATTGGCAAAAACTGAACCTCTGCATTCAAGTCGCTAAAGATGGCATAGAAGCGTTCTATTTGCTTCGCGTTATCTGTAAAAATATAATTGGTGATGCCTTTCGCTTCATTTTCTTTGAGCTGCTTGATCAGCAGTTTAAAATTTTTATTGAAACTAGGCTGAGGTTTTGTATCGAATGTAATATTGTGATCTGGCTCAAACGGCAATTTCTTTCCGGAAATAAACACGGTGGAAAACCGCTCTAATTCAGATATCGTATCCGAAGGTATTATGAATGCTTTCTCTTCATATAGTTTTTGAATAGGTCTGATATCACTCGTGATAAGATTGGCTATCTCTTCTGCTTTCTGCACACAGACATTCAAGCGATCTAGCAAGGTGGTAAAGTCCTGCAACCAAACCACTGTTTTTTCTGAGAGCACCTGTAGTATGGATACTTTATCCTCTGGATCAAACTGTGTATTCATATTAGGCACGATGGAGACGCGACCTATATTCTTGATGGACAACTGAGTCAAAGGATCAAATGTCTTGATCGTCTCTACCTCGTCATCAAATAAATCGACACGGTATGGCCACTCGTTTCCGTAAGAGAAAATATCTATAATCCCTCCACGTATAGAAAACTGACCTGGCTCGTATACAAAATCTTCTCTCCTAAATCCGTACTCCACTAAAACACTAATAATCGTATCAATATCAATCTTCTCATTGGTTTCGATATGGATCTGTGCTTTCTTTAGCTCTTTAGGCGCGATGACTTTTTCGAAAAGTGCTTCAGGATAAGTGATGATGATTTCATTTCCTTTGGAGTTAGAGATCTTATTGATTACTTCTGTCCGCTGGAGCGTATTGGTTTCGTTGATATTATCAAAAGCGGTTGGTCGCTTAAATGAGTCTGGTAAAAAGAGAATTGGATTGTCGGTCGAAAGATTCTCTAGATTGTTGAACAGATAGGCCGCTGCTTCTTTATCATCTGCAACAAATAAAAATGGGCGTTTTGTTTTTTCTTGACTTGCCAATAGGACAAAGGTATCCTGTGCACCTTTAATTCCTGAGAGTTGTAAACGTGTTGTGCCCTGACTGGACAGATGTGTATGTATTTGCTCTACACGCGGATCCTTGACGTATCGGCTATAGAGCTGCTCTAAATCACTTGCCACTCAATACCTTATTTAGGCTTATTAAACCGCTAATATAGGCTAAAGGTTGAGGAATGCGAAGAAAGATTTAAGTATCCCTTTTTTACATTCCTTTTTATGTCTAGATATAGGCTAATGTGATACACTTGGCTCTAAGCATATTGTGAGGATTCTTGATTTTCAATTTAGTTATAGTCTTATACTGCTTCACCCTATAATAACATACCAAGCTATACTCTTGTGTGTGTTTAAACGATGAGATTTCGGTCAGCTTAATGATTACAAACTTGCTTGTAGTGAATTCTAGATTATGAATCTTAGTATCTTCTCTCTCTTGTCCTTTTTGACAGTAAAGTAAGATCTTGCTTGCCTCCACAAAAATCTGACCATAGGCATTCTATTAAAAATAGCATGTGCAACACTCAGCAAATAGTTAGTCGTAAGGTAGTTTCAAGCCAATACATCCGAAATCTGCCGAAGAAACTCACTAACAATGTAAATGGTGACGATAAAATAATCAGAAAATCAATACCATGATTTTGGCTAAGTATTTGACTCTTATACCAGTAGTGCCATTGCCAACCCTTTATTTTGATATTATGAGAATTTTCAGAATTGTACTTTTCACTATTACTTGTAGCCTTTTTTGTTTGAGCAACATACAAGCTCAAGACAAGATGAACAATAAAAAGCTGGAAAAAACACTGAAAAAGATCACGCAAGAAATCGAAGGGGAATCAGGCAATTGGCAAGTCTTATATAGAGATTTTCCACTTTTCATCTTGACAGACGAATCCTCTAATCGAATGCGGATCTTCACACCTATCCTAGAAGAGCAAGAATTGAAAATCGGGCAAATGAAGAAAATGCTTGAAGCAAATTTTCACTCTGCTCTAGATGCAAAATATAGCCTGTATGAAGGATTTGTAATCGGCATATACACACATCCATTGGTTGAGCTCAATGAAAAACAAATGGAAGATGCGATGCAACAGGTGGTAAATTTGTCTAAAAATTTTGGGACTTCATACACTAGCACAGATGTCATGTTTGGACACTCTGCACAATCTACTGCTTCATCAAAACTCAAGAAGAGCTAGTCTTTTTTCAACACGGTATTCTTAACAGCCTCAGCTACTTTCCAGGCTACACTTTCGTTTAGTGTAGGAGGTATCACCATATCCGCAGTTGGATTAGGCAAGAAGTCTGCTATGGCAAAAGCCGCTGCTAACTTCATCTCTGCCGTGATTTGTTTTGCACGTACATCTAGTGCCCCTCTGAATATTCCAGGAAAACCAAGTACATTATTGATCTGGTTAGGCAGATCACTTCGACCCGTGCCTACTACAGCTGCTCCACCACGCTTCGCCTCATCAGGCATAATCTCCGGAGTAGGATTTGCCAAGGCAAAAATGATCGATTCTTTAGCCATAGTAGCTATATCCTCCGCTTTTAGCAAATCACCTACACTTACTCCAATAAATACATCTGCACCCACTAAAGCATCTCGTACAGTCCCTTGTAAGTTGTTCTGATTGGTATACTCAAGCAACTCTTTTTTGGAATCGTTAAGATCTGTGCGATGCTTTGAAATGATCCCTTTAGAATCACACATGATCATATCCTTAATGGCAATACAAGAATCTGAATTTTTATTATCCTGACATGTGAGCAGCCTTGATATGGCTACTCCTGCAGCACCAGCGCCGTTGATCACCACTTTCAAACTAAATACAGACTTGCCCACTACTTTAGCCGCATTCATCAATGCCGCCAATACTACGATCGCCGTACCGTGCTGATCATCATGAAATACAGGAATTCCAATATTCTGCAATCTGCGTTCTATTTCAAAACTCCTTGGTGCAGCTATATCTTCAAGATTGATCCCACCAAATACTGGAGCTAAGAGCTCTATAGTGCGTACGATTTCATCGGTATCTTGTGTATCGAGGCATATAGGAAAAGCATCGATTCCTGCAAATCGTTTAAAAAGCATGGCTTTTCCTTCCATGACAGGTATAGAGGCATGTGCGCCGATATTACCTAAGCCAAGTACAGCAGATCCATCCGTAACTATGGCTACTGTGTTTCCTTTGATCGTATAGTCATATACGGTGCTTTGGTCCGCAGCAATAGCTCGGCATGGCTCAGCTACGCCCGGTGAATAGACTAATGACAAATCATCAATAGTGCGAACATCCATCTTACCTTGGACTCTTATTTTACCTTTGAGTCTTTTATGTAAGGAAAGTGATTCTTTGTAATAATCCATAATTTTATTTTTATTGCTGGGCTGCAAATTAAGGAAATAGTTGAGGACTAATGGTTATACATACTACATTATCTGACTAATCTAAGTCGTCGATCTGAATACCCATGTTTTGCATTAAAATAGTGGCGTTAAAACTCTGACTTACTCCTTTGTCAAGTGTGTAGTCAAAAAACAGCTTTCCGCCCTCGACGCGCACTTCCATGCATAGATTTTCAATGGCGCCGTTATATTCTGACTCTAAGGAACCCAATTCTAAATCATGGGTAGCAATGATTCCAGCTCCTTTGTTTTTAATCAATTGTTTGATAAGTGCTTTTGAGCCCGTATGCCGATCTTTGGAATTCGTTCCTTTCAAGATTTCATCTAAAAGAAAGAAGATCCGATCTCCCTTTTCTACGGCAGCAATAATAAATTTTAGTCTTTTGAGTTCAGCATAGAACGAAGAGGTGCTTTCATGCAATGCATCTTGTGTACGCATACTGCTATACACTTGCAGCATAGGCAAACGCATACGTTCTGCACACACTGGTGAGCCTATGCAGGCTAGAATAATGTTTAATCCCACTGTGCGGAGAAAAGTACTCTTTCCCGCCATATTAGAACCTGTGACCAGCTTAATATGACCGTCTGTAGGACAAGTAAAGTCGTTGCAGATGCGTTTGCTGCGATGCAATAATGGATGCCCAATGCTCTTGCCTTCTAGTGACGCATAGACGTCTACTGTTGGGAATATCCAGTCGGGATTGTTGTAATACAAATTAGCAAAACTAGATAAGGCTTCAATCTCGCCCATACTATCAAACCAAGTCGCCATGTCTGATAGTTGTTCTGTTTTCCATTGTTCCAATTTGCTGGCCCATACTAGATCCCATAGTCCGATCAAATTAAAAACAATAGCAAAAACGTTATTGCGCACATTGAGCTGACCGATCAAGTAGGACAGTCTTTTGATTTTTGAAGAAGCAGAATCTCTATCTCCACCTCCAGTCAAACCTACCGTAAGGGTTTGCAATTTGCTACTTGTAAATTCTTGCTTTTCGATATGCTTAAGCAGGTGACTATAGGTGATCAAAATTTTACCTACTGACTCGGTTTGATGGACGAGCTTGTCTATACTTTCGCGTGTTGTTTTTAGAAAATAAATTGCAGGTAAAAAGGTTAAGAACATTATTTGCCAAGGCAACCAAAATATAGCTGCTATAATTCCTCCAACTGAAATAATAGGCACCAGCAATATGGCCCATTTATATTTTGGAATCCCGTGGATCACACTCTCCTGAGACAACCACGCTTTGAGTGCTAAAGAGAAACGCAGTTCATCTTCTGTACCCATACCAATTGCTTGCAAGTCTTGTCTCCAAGCCAGCATTGGGCTAAGCTCTTGAATAGCAGCGTGACGGTCAACTACTTCTGTAGAAGTAATAATATTGCTCAGATAATTAGCTAGTGTTTTCTTGCCTAGAGCAGAGGTCGTTCTGTTGATATATTGATACAAAGAATAGGGGCCAAAAATATCCATATCTACAGTATATGGGTGCTCTGCATCCTCAAATTCTGCACCGTCAAAATAGGCACTATAGTCATGCTGCAGCGTACGCTCTTCTTGCTGATTGAGTATGGATAAATGCTCATGATGGGTTTGCATTTTTTGTATCGCCTGATGCCATTGCACAAAAAAGTAAAAGCCGATCATGCATATAAAAAAAGCCAATACTCCAAACCCAGGATGGGTAACTGCACCTAGGATAGCACAGGCTAATAGTGCTACTATAAACACCAATAGTCTTACAAAGGAAAACTTATTGTATTTGCTCTTTAAGCGAGCTGCTTCTTCACTATTGGCTTGGAAGCGTTGGTGATATTCTTTTTCTAATGATTCTATATCCATCGAGGCCTTATCCTTCTTTGTTGCGAAGATAATTTTATTTGGAGGAAAGTAGGAAATGTAGCTCTTGAATGATTGGTTGGAAGTATTGTCGGTATGATTTACAAAAGGCTAATGGGCTTGATCTTAGATGAAAATGACCCTTTTCATATTTGCGCTTATTTACTTGTTTTTACGGTGAATCTTTAAACATATAAAAGCATAGAAGAAGTGGCATATAAGAGCATAGAAGAAGAGAGTTGCTAGGTGAGATTCTTGCTCTCTATTGCTTGATTGTTCCTATTTCTTGTATGATGAAGCTCTAAACATATAAGAACATAAAAGGAGTAGCATAGAAGAAGAGAGTTGCTAGGTGAGGTTCTTGTTCATATGTGGAACTAAAGCAAGTAGCGGTGTAATCGTATTGTCGCGGAGGGCCGCAGGCCTGGAGCTCGACAAGCGGAGCGCGTTAGAGACAAGTGGTGGTAGTGGTATCCCAGTAGAGACACATTGTAATATATCTATACTGAGATACCACCCCAATGTGTCTCTACTGGGATATGAACGGACGACACGGTCACGGCGCCGATAGGCACGTGATGGCCCCAAATAAAAATAGTAGATAAACTAGGGATTTGCTCTTTGCGCGTTGGCAGAATGGATAGCTTGGGCGATGTCTTTGAGTAGGCTAGGATCCTTTTCTAGGGCGTTACCTACTACGACTACGTCTGCGCCTGCCTGTACATTTTCGAATGCTTTCTCTGGAGTGCGTATGCCGCCGCCGACGATAAGCGGAATGTCTAAAGTCCCACTTACGGATTCGATCATGTCTTTGGAAATCGGATTTTGTGCTCCGCTACCTGCATCCATGTACATCATCTTGAGTCCTAGCATCTGACCCGCAAGTGCAGTACACATGGCAACGTCAGGTTTGTTGGCAGGGATGGGTTGGGTGTTGCTCATGTATGAGACGGTCGTGGAAACACCACCATCTACCAACATATATCCTGTCGATAAAATCTCCAATGGGCTTACTCTCAAATAAGGTGCTGTGATTACATGCTTACCGATAAGGAGCTCTGCATTGCGACCAGATATCAATGACAAAAATAAAAGTGCATCCGCTTTATAACTGATCTGAAAAGAGTTGCCTGGAAAAAGTACCATCGGAATGTCGCACTTCTTTTTGATGCTTTCTAGACAATGGTCGAGCATATTATTAACAACCAGGCTACCGCCGATAAAAAAGTAATCTACTTGTGCTTCTTTTGCCTGGTCTATGACCTGCTGCATATTGTCCAAACGTACCTTGTCTGGATCGATCAGTACTGCAAATTTCTTTTGACCAGTTTGTTTTGCTTCTGCAAAAGATTTGTAAATGCCATTGTCTATAGTAGTCATCGGCTCAAAGATAATAGAAAAACTTATGTTTTCTTAAAAAGGCCTTTGTTGGTGAATTTGAGTGGGAAATTACTTGTTTTCTGGACTTTTGCGCCTTTTGACCAAGCCCCTGATCCATGCTGGTATGACTAAGGCTCCTACCAAAATATATAGATAATAGGTCATGAGACGCCATAAGATAGCGACTACAGAGGCTGCCGTCACATTGGGGATATAGTCGCTGACAAAGCTGTGAAATAGGGTCTCTGCTACACCGACGCTACCTGGCGTAGGACTAAATGCCATAATCACAAACATGGTTTCTAAGCGGGCATACAAAGCGCCCTGTGTGAATAAGTCTGTGGATAAGTCCTGCTGAAATGCTATGATCAAACAGTTGAGTAAAATAAAACGACAAGACCATGCAGTAGCGGTGGCCAAGAAAGCTTTGAATCCAAACAGGAAGCCATTGGCCGACATTTCCTCAGAAGCAATGATAAAATCATCGCCTAACTTTTCTGCTTTTTGCTGCCATCTTTTTAGCCATGAAAAACTAGTCACCCACAGTGCTATATTTTTTAAGCCTTGTGGTTTGATAAATAAGCCATAAAAGAAAAACATACCATAGAGTGCCATGAAACAATAGGCTACAAAAAATGATTTGCCCCAAGCATCTATTTGCGACAATTCTGTCAGGCCAGGCCTAATAATCGAAGCGCCATACATAGAGTATAGAATAGGAAGGCTTCCTACAAAAAATAGGGTATCTAGAATGGCGGTATACAGCACGATAGCAGTCACTCTGGCGCCAGATAGCTTTTCGGCGCTCAGCACAAATAGCGCGGCAGCTGATCCTCCAACTGCTGTAGGCGATACTGCTGAACTAAACTCCCATATAAATATAAGCTGTATGGACTTGAGCCAGCTGAATTCTCCTTGCGAAAGGATACGCAGTCGATACGCATAAGCTAGGTGTCTAATGATCAGAAAAACGGCCGCTATTCCTACCCATATGATCATCTTGGTATTCCAAGCTATATTGACAAATTCTTGCCAGTCGATCTTGAGCAGGATGAAGTAGATCAATACTCCAGCACCTATCAATATAGGCAACATTACCTTGTTGGTATTGAGTGGATTTGGAGTGGTCAAGTGCTGATCTGTCATTTAGATTGTAAAAACATCGTTATAGGATGCAAGTTGGGATTACTTTGATTTATTACAAAGAAAGCAATCTTATATATTTCTAATTTTTCTAATAATCAAATTTTAGCTTACTTTGGGATACATCAAGGCCGTTCACATGGTCAATGATTATAATTTTAATACATTCAAACATAGTTATGGAACAGTGGATATACTTAATTCTTTTTGGCTCAGTAGCTGGATTTATTGCAGGGCAGCTTGTCGGCGGTGGAGGTAGAGGCTTGATCGTAAATATCTTCGTCGGCATCATCGGTGCGATCGTCGGAGGATATTTATTCAATACTTTCAATATCAACCTTAATACGGGGATGGGCTGGCTCGACAAACTGATCGAAGCGGTAGCTGGATCTTCTGTGCTATTGATTGTATTGGGAATGTTTAGTGGGAGAAGGCGTTAGAGGTGTGTAGCATATTTCTCTGTCAGTATACTTAGTAGGGTTTTATTCCAAAATTTCGGAATTTATTCCAAAATCTTGGAATACCAAAACAAAAATTATAATTGATAATCAATTAGTTATGTGTTTTGTTTTTGAATTTGTTTCTGGTTTATTTATTTTTAACTCCGTAAGTTCTATTCCTTTTAGCTCCTTTTGGCTCTATGACTTTACTAAAATATCCCCACCATCTCTGAAGGACTTATTTTGTTATCTTTTGTGGGGTATGCGCCAGGCACTTCTTGCTTGATCGTATACAATAAGCCCATAGCATCTAGCTTGGTCACGAAAGCTCCTGCACGGATCTTATAATAGGGAGGAGTATGCTCCATCTTGATAGGAATGTTTGGAAATTTCTGAATGAATGATTTTCTCATTTCATCTATTTTCCGTCTATCTGTAGAAGAGACAATCTGAATTCTCCAGCCATCTACAAATTCGCTCATTCTGTTTTCAGCGCCATATCTATTCATCAATATTTTCACTTCCGAGGATGCGTTTAAAGTAATGTTTTGGGCTTGTGATGAAGCAAGGCTTAAAAACAGAAATAAAGCAGCAATTAGGATTCTCATATTTGGATGGTCTTATATTAGTTGTATAGATTTGGAAGAGCCAATTCTATCGGCACCGGCAGCAAGGAGTTGCTGTGCTTTTTCTGCTGAATCGATTCCTCCACTTGCTTTTATTTTTATGTTTGGCAAAAGCATTTTTCTGAGCTCACTTATCATTTCAGGAGTTGCTCCGCCACTGTGTCCAGTAGAAGTTTTGACGTAGTCAATTTGTTCTGTATTGGAAAATTCGCAGATCTTTTGGAGATGCTCCTTATCCAGCATAGACGCTTCTACGATCAACTTTAACAATTTTCCTTTTAGATGGGTAGCACGAGTAAAACTTTGGATCTCATTGCGCACATAGTTCCAGTTTTCATCCTTGACAGCAGCAATATTGATCACTGCATCAATCTCGTCCGCACCATCGCTCAGGGCTCGCTTGATGGCTTCGACTTTTGCAAATGATGATGAAAATCCAAATGGAAAACCTACCACAGTACAGATCTTCACCTCCGTACCTGCAAGCTGTTGTTTGCAGTATGGTACAAAGTATGGTGGCACACATACAGCCCTGAAACCATGTTCAATAGCTTCAGCACAAAGCTGATTCATTTGATCCTTGGTCGCATCAGGCTTCAGGAGGGTATGGTCAATCTTATTTGCGATTGAGCCCGTTTTATTTTCAAAGTCCATATTGATCGAAAGATAAAGAATCTACCAATTTATTTATACATGCCTTCACCTGATTATTGCAAAATCTTGAAAACGAGGATAAACTAGTGGTAAAATCTACAATTTACCGTGACACTGCTTATACTTTTTGCCACTTCCACAAGGACAAGGATCGTTTCTCTTCACTTTCTTCTCCGTCCTTTTGAACGTTTCTGGCTTCTGACGCTGCTGATTTGCACCTGCTGCTGCCGCTCTAGCTCTTATATCCTCCTCTCTACGGTTGGTCTGTACTTTACTCAAGTCTGTCTTTTTCTCCTTGGCTTGCTCCAATGACTTTTGCTCATTTTTGAACACAATGTCACCACCGATCAAGTATGAAGTAGCTTTCTCGTTGATTCTACCCATCAAGCCTTCAAAGTAATTATAAGCTTCCATCTTATACACTACCAGCGGATCTTTTTGCTCAAAAGAAGACGCCTGAACTGCGTCTTTCAATTCATCCATAGATCGTAAGTGTTCCTTCCACTCATCATCGATGATCGCAAGCGTAATGGCTTTTTCTATATCTCTCATGATGGACCTACCATCTGTATTGATGGCATCCTCTAGAGTTGCAGATATAGGAAGCGGCTTTTGTCTACCATCTGTAAACGGTATAGAAATACGCTTGTATTTATGTCCCTCGTTTTTGTGTACTTCCGTTATGATAGGCAAGAGTGCTTCTGAAATTTTCTGCCCTTTACGGTTGTACTTTTCTGCTACCTGAGCTTGGTAGCCATCTATCACATCGTCTATGGACTGAGTTCTAAAGTCCCCTTCAGATATACTTGGCTCTACGCCTACGAGTCTCATGCTTTCTGTGCGGAATCCTTCGTAGCTGTCTGCCTCTTTGTAGCTTACTACTAGAGTTTCTGTCAAGCCCGTAAACATGTTGTTGATATCCACTGCTAGACGATCTCCAGCGAGTGCATTATTTCTTTTCTTATAGATCGCTTCACGTTGGATATTCATCACATCATCGTAATCCAATAGACGCTTACGAATACCAAAGTTATTTTCCTCTACTTTCTTCTGTGCTCTTTCGATAGACTTAGTCACCATATTGTGCTGAAGTACCTCTCCATCTTGGTGCCCCATCTTATCCATCACTTTCGCCAATCTTTCCGATTGGAAAAGACGCATCAAGTTATCCTCTAGTGAGATATAAAACTGAGAAGAACCTGCATCACCTTGACGTCCCGCACGACCTCTCAACTGTCTATCCACACGACGCGAATCGTGACGCTCTGTACCAATAATTGCAAGACCGCCAGCAGCGATCACTTCTGGGCTAAGCTTTATATCTGTACCTCTACCGGCCATGTTGGTGGCGATGGTTACTTGTCCAGCCTTTCCTGCTTCTGCGACGATGTCCGCCTCACGCTGATGCTGCTTTGCATTCAGTACGTTGTGCTGGATGCCTTCCATGTTCAACAGTCGAGACAGCTTTTCAGAGATATCTACAGAAGTCGTACCTACTAGTACTGGTCTTCCAGCGTTACTCAGTTTTACGATATCCTGCATGACGGCATTCATCTTCTCTCTATCCGTCTTGTATACTAGATCCTGTCTATCGTCTCTTACGATAGGTTTATTGGTAGGGATTACGACTACATCCAATTTGTAGATTTCCCAAAATTCTCCTGCCTCTGTTTCAGCTGTACCGGTCATACCTGCCAACTTGTGAAACATACGGAAGTAGTTTTGCAAAGTAATCGTCGCATAGGTCTGCGTGATGTTTCCGATCTTTACATCCTCTTTTGCTTCTAGTGCCTGGTGGAGACCATCGGAGTATCTACGACCTTCCATCATACGCCCTGTCTGCTCATCTACGATCTTTACTTGATCGTCCATCACGACATATTCCTGATCTTTTTCAAAGAGGGTATAGGCCTTGAGCAATTGACTCATGGTATGCAGTCGCTTACTTTTGACTGTAAAGTCTTGGAGCAGTTTATCTTTTGCTTCTGTCTTTTGTTCCAGCGATTCAAATTCCATCTCCTCCAACTCTTGCAAATCCAGCGTTATATCTGGCATTACAAAGAAGTTAGGATCTGTTCCCTTCTGAGAAAGATACTCTGCACCTCTTTCCGTAAGCTCTACATTTCTATTCTTTTCATCTATCGTGAACAGCAAAGGCTCATCCGCTATATGCATATTTTTGGATTGCTCCTGCATATAGTGATTCTCTGCTTTTTGCATTTCTACTTTCACACCTTCTTCACTTAAGAATTTGATCAGTGGACCATGCTTAGGCAATGCACGATGTGCTCTCAATAGGCACAATCCAGCTTCCCCTTCTTCTACACCCAGTACTCCATCTTTAAAGTACTTCTTAGCATCTGTTAGATTTTTTGAAGCGATTTGTCGCTGTGCTTCTATCAAGCGTTCTACTTCTGGCTTGAGTGCGATATATTCTTGTTCGTCATCTCCTTTGGGTACTGGCCCAGATATGATCAACGGTGTACGCGCATCATCTATCAATACAGAATCCACCTCATCTATCATCGCATAGTGATGCTTCTGTTGCACCTTTTCCCCAAGACTCACCACCATATTATCACGGAGGTAGTCAAATCCAAATTCATTATTGGTACCGTAAGTAATGTCTTTCTTGTATGCTGCTTTACGCTCTGGAGAGTGCGGTCTATATTTATCGATACAGTCTACAGTGAGGAATAAAAACTCCAACAGTGGCCCTATCCACTCACTATCTCTACGAGCCAAGTAGTCGTTCACGGTGATGATATGTACCCCTTCACCCGTTAGTCCATTGAGGTAGGAAGGTAAGGTCGCGACGAGGGTTTTACCTTCACCCGTTTGCATCTCTGCGATTTTACCATCATGGAGTACCATACCACCGATGAGCTGTACATCATAGTGGATCATATTCCAAGTGATTTGAGCTCCTGCTGCGTCCCAGCTGTTTTTCCAAATCGCCTTGTCTCCATCGATCATAATATAATCGCTTCGCACAGCTAGGTCTCTATCGTGATCCGTAGCCGTTACGGTGATGGTACTATTTTCCGTAAATCTACGTGCTGTTTCTTTTACTACCGCAAATGCCTCAGGCTGGATTTGCTTGAGCACATCTTCAAGGTGACCATTACGATCTTTCTTGAGTTTATCTATATCCTCATAGATGCCTTCTTTCGTTTCCATATCTTTCTCCCCTTCAGCAGTAGCTATAAGCTTTTCGATATCTGCATCTACCTCCGAGAGATACTCCTTGATACGAGCTCTGAATTCAAGTGTCTTATTTCTAAGTTCATCATCACTCAGATTAGATAGCTTGGCATACTCTATGAGCGTTTGGTCCACTATAGGCTGGTAAATAGCAATATCTTTATCGAATTTGGTTCCGAACAGCTTCTTGACTGACTTGGAAAGAAATTTTAGCATAATTTATTTTTATCCCAGCATCGCTGAGTATTTTTCTAAATGGGCAGCAAAAATACGTTTTTCGCTTTAGGAATGGTCAACTTAATAAGTACACATTTTTCTGTTCGTTCTGTATCCTTTTTACACGCCATTCCCTATGATAATCTAGTAATTCTCATCACATATTATTCCAACGCACTATTCCTACGTATTTGTGCCAATTTGGCTGCAATTTACAATAAGTAGATGCCATATCAGGTAATTTTCTATTCACTTTATCAGTCAATTGATGGAATATCGAATTTTTGGAGCGGTATAGCTTGTTTTTTTAGGATGTTTCGGGGCCATCCTGCTGAAAACGCAGGACCGGGCTCTGCGATGGTATCCGTGCTGCGCACCCACTCGTACCTCGTGGCATCTACGATCCCTTGTCCGGGGGATTTGGGTGGGATTGGGGGTGTTAACAATTTGCACACGGTGGGGTTTTGGGTGGGGGCTGCTTTTTGGGTGGGGGCTGTTTTTTTTGGTGGAACCTGCTTTTGGGGCGCGGGCTGCTTTTGGGGCGGAACCTGTTTTTTGGTGGAACCTGCTTTTTTGGGTTCAGAAAAGGCGTGCCTTTTCTCTACGATTATTTTGTTTTGTTTTGTATGTTTATTTTTTGGTGTTGTGTTTCTGGCTATGGAAAAATATAAAAACAAATATCGTATTCCTTCTTCTCGTTTGCCTAATTGGGATTATTCTTCTCCTGGTGCATATTTTATTACGATTTGTACGGAAAACAAAATTCATAATTTGGGTTCTATTCAAAACGGAAAATCCATATTATCTCCTATTGGTGTTATCGCTGATATTATGTGGCATGAAATAAAAAATCATGCGCGCAATGTCGAATTGGGCGCATTTATTGTGATGCCCAATCATGTTCATGGAATGTTGATTTTGACAGAGGCTAATAGGAATTCGGATGGTCCCGTCGGGAAAAATCGTTTTCAAAATCAGGGCAAAAATTCTGTTTCTTCCATCATCGGTGGATATAAATCGGCTGTTACTAAACATGCCCGACGCATGGGTTTTACATTTGCATGGCAGGCTCAGTTTTGGGATCACGTCGTTCGCACAGAGGGTGATTTTCATCGTATCTCAAACTATATAGAACGCAATCCTACCAAATGGGATTTAGATACATTCAATGGCGGAAAAGGAAATGTAGTCCTCGAACCTAATGCAGTTTATGGGATGGAATCTTTGATGATCTAAATTTGGGTTATTCATTAGGATTTTCAGCAATAGAAATTTATACGGGTAATGTAAAATCAGTATCGTTTGGTACCTTTCGTGCCCCATAAAATCAAACTGATTTTTTCTTCTATCCTAGGGATCGATAATTTGATCTGTATTCAGAATCTTTTTCATTAGAATTCCGCTGACTAGAGGGCTTGGTTAAGCCGTTGCTCCAACAGGTTGTTGCACGAAGTACATATCCACTTGACCTAGGTTCTTTGCAGCAATTTTACCTCGATGGTCACAGGAAAATAGATGACGAACTTTCTGATAAGTAGTTGCTGAGATATTTACTTTTCCGACTTCACTATTGGATTCCATGCGTGCTGCCAAGTTTACAGTATCTCCCCATATATCATAAGCAAACTTTTTGAATCCCACTACTCCTGCTACTACAGGCCCTGAGTGAATACCTATCCTTGCTTCAAAAAAGACCTTGCTTCTTTTTTGTCGATCCAGTTTGTACTCTTCCAAAAATTCTTGCATTTCTAGCGCTGCTTTCACTAGGTCGTCTGCCTTATGTGCCTTCCCATTCACACCGCTTGCACACATGTATGCATCGCCTATGGTTTTTATCTTTTCGATAGAAGGGTACTGCGCTATGATGTAGTCAAATCCTTTGAAGCAATGATCTAGTTCATCTACTAGATCTACCGGACTCATGCGCTCTGCTATACCTGAGAAGTTTTTGAAATCGGTAAAGAGAACAGATACATCATTGAACTTTTGCGCCTTAGCTCTACCGTTTGCTTTCAATTCCGCAGCAATGGGAGCAGGCAAAATATTCAATAGTAGTTCGTCTGCCTTTTTCTGCTCTGTGGCTATGAGTCCATTTTTCTCTTCTAGTTCTTTCTTTGATTTTCTGTTGGCACTGAGTCTCCCAAAAAGTAGAATGGCAAACATACAGAGCGAACCTACTGCTAAGCCCAATATTTTATTGAAATTTGACGCACGCTCATTTTCTAATTTTGTCTCTGTGAGTAAGGCTTCTTTTTCTAGATCTTCTTTTGATAGTGCTGCATATTTTCTTTCCAATCGGGCACGTCTTTTTTCGGTCTCTGCTTTTTCGCTAGCCATCGACTGCAGTTGTTTTTCTTTCTCTTCTATTTCTTTGAGTCGTTCTCTTTGGATAGCTGCTTCTTCTCTAGTGAGGACTGATGTTGCGCCTGCTGAAATAGGACCTCCTTTTTTACCTTTGATGGCATACAGCTCATTAGAAAGACGCTCCTTGTCTTTCGTCAATCTACGATTTTCATTTTCTAGTTTTGTGTTTTCATTGATCAGTCTGGTTTGTGTACTACTGCCTCCTGTAGATGCTCCTTTACCTTTTAAGGATAATGCTTCATTCGTAGCCAAGTATGCCTCTCTATACTTTTTGGATCGCGTATGTAGCTGTGCTACTTTTTTCAATATCGCTATTGCAAGATTATTGTCTCCAGCTCGGACGGCATTGTCTTTGGCTGCATCATATCTACTCAGGGCACGAGGTGTATCTCTATTTTTCTCATGGATATCCCCATCTAAGAATCCTATCTTACCCAACATGAAATAATCCTTCTTATCTTTCGCCAATAGATAAGCATCTTTCGCGTAGCGGGCCGCCTTACTTCTTGTGCTATTGCTTTTGTTGTAGATCTTTGCCAGCTCATACTTGAGTTCCATCTTATCAGATGTAGAAGTCGCTTTTTTTAGCTTTGCTTCAAGGGTACTGGCACTCTGGGCTGACATGGAAATCATGCAAGCGAAAAATAATAAAGAGGAAAAAAGTAATTTCATTTTGCTAAAGTCTACCGTGAAAATACGAACATCTTATTAAACTCATATAAAAACATATATTATATGTTTGAAGCACTGCTTGAAGCCTATAACTTCAGGTTTTACTACGAACTATTTAGGAAAGAAGTTGTTTTCAAGGGTAATCTTTATGTCTAAGTATGGAGCAAATTGTAACAATTACATTTTTTAAGTACCAAGGTCTTGGTCAAAAGTGGACCGCATTGACCAATATGGGACTGCTCCCAAGACGTATAGCGTCCACGCCAGGCTTGACTTTCTTCAAACTGATGGGCTCTGGCAAAGACGGTTTCAGCATCCGACCCAATTGGGGGACTTATTGCCTTTTAGCCATTTGGGAAGACCGATCTGCCGCAGAAGCCTACTTTAACTCTGCGCTTTTTGCTCAGCAAAAGGCGCAATCTTCTTCAAACAAGACGCATTATCTTCGTGCTTTTCAGGCACATGGCTTATGGGACGGACAACAACCTTTTGATTTGATTGGAGAATCTGCACCTGATAGTCCGATAGCAGTAATCACGCGTGCTACCATAAAAACAAAACACCTATTCAATTTTTGGAAGGATGTCCCTCAGGTGAGTCAATCTATTATGCAAAGGGAGGGCCGCAGATTTTCTATCGGTATAGGTGAACTACCGCTCATCATGCAAGCCACCTTCAGCATCTGGGATAGTGCGGAGCAGATGAAAGCCTTCGCCTACCAGAGTAAATACCATAAGGAGGTAGTCGCTAAAACTCGGAAATTGGGTTGGTATAAGGAGGAGATGTTTGTTCGGTTTGAGGTGCTCGCAAACGGCTAAATTTCTTTCTATTAATAAATATCAAAATACAAATGGTATTAATTTTTTTGAAAAAAATAAGAAGGAGTAAAAGTCCTACAAACTTTGTGTGCGGAGCTTTAATCCTATTGTAATATCATAAGAGTACTCTTACCTAAATCTACTCCTCATATAAACAATTTTCATACTTCTCACGAGAGGCTACACCTCCTATATAGATCAGTTCTCTGTTCTCATTTTTGAACAACAACTTTAAGGTTGGTTCGCCTAAGAAAGGAATATACTTTTCCCCACGTCTCATTAAATTCCAATCACCAACCCTTACAGTACATTCCATTAAATAAGTTTTACCATCAATATTATTTCCCCTTATGGAATCTGCATTAGGTGGAAAGTGCTTCATTACCTCCTCGTAATGCATATTAGTAAAACAAAATAAACTGTCTTC
>CALJVI010000083.1 GCA_937974575.1 uncultured Saprospiraceae bacterium
TCGGCTTTATCTATTCTTTTTGGGTTTCCTCGGCATCATCTCGCAAACCGATGCTCAAGTCAAGGACAGTCTTGACATTATACCTGATGTACAGAATGATATCGTTGAAGATTTCTTAAACAATACAGAAGCCGAAGGATTTGAATTTAATACTCTATTCGAAACGTTGGACATAGCTGCCAAGAACAAAATCAACATCAATAGAGCCACAGTAGAGGAACTCCTCGAACTAGACATTATTGACGAGTTAGCCGCTACAAGCATCATAAATCATATCTCCAAACATGGAAAATTTATCACACCCTATGAACTCCAAACGGTAGACAACTTAAGCATGCAGGATCTATACCGATTGCTTCCCTATGTGCGGATCAACGGTAATATAGACGATAATCAAGTACCACTAAAGACCTTATTCAAAGAAGGCAAAAATGACCTATACGTAAGATGGTCATCCCTCTTGGAAGATCAGAAAGGTTTCACGCCATTAAAAGATGATGAAACGGGATCTCGGTATTTGGGGAGTAGAGATAAAGTCTATGCAAGATTCAAACATAGCTATGAAAACATATTGAGCTATGGTCTGACTATGGAAAAAGATGCAGGCGAGCAGTTTTTCAGAGGTTCCAATAAGCAAGGTTTTGATTTCTATTCAGCGCATCTTTTTGCAAATAAAATAACAGATCGAATTCGAGCAATAGCACTTGGTGATTTCACTGTAGGATTTGGCCAGGGATTAATCTTGAACTCAGGTTTTGGACGCGGAAAGAGTGCAGATTCAGTAAAAATAAAACGAAATGGTAACACACTCAAAGCCTTTACCTCGGTAGCAGAAAGTAATTTTATGCGCGGTGCAGGAGCAACTATTGGATTGAATAAGAACCTAGAGGTGAGCCTCTTTGGTAGTAGCCTAAATAGAGATGCCAATATCGTTTTGCCTGACACCCTGGATCAAGAAGAGTTCTTTTTCTCTTCTTTACAGACCTCTGGTTTTCATAGAACCCAAAATGAAATCGACGACAAACAGAGCATTAGACAAACTACGGTAGGTGGAAACATCAAAGCCAAAATAAATCGTCTTAGCCTAAGTGGAAATGTACTATACAACACGTTCAATAAGCCTTTTCAAAGGAATCTTCAAACGTACAATCAGTTTACATTCAACAGTGACAGACTACTTAATGCCAGTCTTGACTACACGTATATTCACAAGAATATTCACTTTTTTGGAGAAACCGCTTTTTCTGATAATGGCGCTATGGCTAGCATCAATAGCATACTTCTCAATCTAGATAGATCATCTACGCTGGCCGTTTCTTATCGACATTATGATAAAAAATATCAATCTCTCAATGCAAATGGATTTGGTGAAACACGCACAGTTAACAATGAAAGCGGATTGTATATCGGCCTAGAATTGTCTCCAATCAAGAAATGGAGAATCAATGCATACATAGACATTTGGCAACATCCCTGGCTACGATCCAACATAGACGCACCCTCCACAGGCTATGAGTATCTGGCTCGAGTGACGTATACGGAGCGCAGAAAAATGGAATTCTATGCTCAATTTAGAGTAGAGAAAAAGCAGCGAAACAATCCAGATGTAGAGTCTGTTTTCGACCAACTTATTGATGTGACTCGGACACAGATTAGATTACATTATAAGATCAAGCTCAACTCTGCAATAGAACTACGCAGCCGTCTAGAACTCTCATCCTATGTCCAATCTCATACCACGGAAAACAGTACAGGCTATCTCCTATATCAAGACCTAGTGTATAAACCCAAATTCAGTAAACTATCCCTAACGACCCGTATTGCTATGTTTGACACGGACACTTTTGATAGCCGCATTTACGCTTTTGAAAATGACCTATTATACAATTTCTCGATTCCAGCATATTTCAATACTGGTATGCGATACTACCTAAATCTGCGCTATCGGGCTACCCGAAAAATGACTTTAGAATTCAGATTGGCGCAGACTAGATTTAGCAATATTGAGGTCATCAGTTCTGGTCTAAATGAAATACAAGGCAACAAACGTACAGAGATCAAAGCCCAATTAAAATATAGTTTTTAGCCTATCAGGGAGCTCCACCATGCCTGAAAAACGGCAGGTGTCAGGCTGTCCATTCCTATACAGCAATTCCTGCGCCTCCATCCCTACCGCATTGCTGCATACCATTTCCATCCTTAGCTTCTCACGCGCTCCACTTGTCGTGCTTTACTGCCTGCGGCAGAGCGCGAATCATAGTATTCATAACCATTAATTGACAATTGATATCACTTCAAAACATATAATTTTTGATACCCTTCAAAAAAATAGGTGGTACGTCCTGCAATGGTTGCAATAGAAACGAGAGTTTTCCCTTTTGGCGCTTTTTGCCCGACTACACGCCATTTGAAAAACCAATCCTCTGGATGCTCCTTGTAGTGTGCACTCTGAGATACTGCCATGTGGAGGATCTCTTGCATCTTTTTGTAGACTTGCTTTTGATGATTCTTAGGTATAGCAGAAACTTGTGAAGCAGGATGAATTCTGCTCTTGTACAGAATTTCATCAGCATAAAGATTTCCTACACCGGCTATTATTTTTTGGTTGAGGAGAAATGATTTGATATTGGATTTTTTTCCTTCCATAGCTGCAAGAAAACTAGCTTCTGTCATAAGCAAAGCATCCTCTCCTAATCTAACCTCAGATATGTAAGTTTGGAGATCTGGGACATAACAAATTCTAGCAAATTTGCGAGGGCAATCAAAACCTAATTTATATCCATCTGCAAAATGAAATACAAAGCGTTCATGCTTAGGTTTTTCTTCTATATCTTGATAGTATTTGAGATCGCCCGTCATACCAAAATGCAGTAAAATGTGATGACCATTATCTAGAGCAGGGAATAGATATTTTCCTCTCCTGGTAGATCCTGTAAAGGTTCTCCCTTTTAGATTTTTACAAAACTCAGTAGCGCCTATGTTTCGGAATATCTTATCGTCATGGATGACCACCTTTTTGATAGGAATATCCAGAGCAGCCTCATTAAAATACTGTTGAAAGGTATGTACTTCAGGTAACTCAGGCATAGGTTTCAGAAATTTACAAATGAATATATTTATCTAGGATCAAGGTATAAAAATCTAAGCAGACCTGCATTGCGAGAGGGATAGGAATCATGTGAGGAACGAACAGTCGAAGCTGGTGAAACGATAGTGAAGCCTGCTTGGACCGCAGCGTAAGCGGAGTGATGGAAAGCCCGACCCCTATCTGAGATTTTTCAGCTCAGATAGGGGTCTCGCCCAAACTCAAACGATCCTGATAATAAAAGCGATCTCTATTATGTTTACTAAGCCTCAAAAAGTATATTCGCAGTACTAAATAGAAAGATATGAAATTGATTGACGGGAAAGCACTATCTAATACGATTAAGGAAGAGATAGCGGCTGAAGTAAAACGCTTGAGTACTAACAAAAAACGACCTCCTCATCTTGCGGCGGTACTGGTTGGAGAGGATCCTGCCTCAGCCGTTTATGTGCGAAACAAGGTGACATCATGCGAGAAGATCGGATTTGAATCGACACTCATCAAGAAAAGAGAAACTACTACAGAAGAGGAACTACTAGAAATAGTGCGAGAGTTGAATGAGGATAAGGACGTAGATGGATTCATAGTGCAGCTGCCACTACCAAAACATATAAATGAGCATAAAATCACCTTGGCTATTGACCCTGCCAAGGATGTAGATGGGTTTCACCCCACCAATTTTGGTAAAATGGCTCAAGGTCTACCAGCTTACTTACCTGCTACACCCTTTGGGATCATGACTATGCTCGATCGGTACGACATAGACGTACAAGGTAAAAATTGCGTAGTACTGGGTCGTAGCAACATTGTAGGAACACCAATCAGCATATTGCTGTCCAGAAAAGCTACTCCTGGCAATGCGACAGTGACGCTGTGTCATAGCCGTACTCAAAACTTGGAGGACTATACACGGAAAGCGGACATCATCGTCATTGCCTTGGGTATTCCTAACTACCTCAAAGCTGATATGGTCAAAGATGGAGTTGTCATCATAGATGTAGGTATTAACCGAATAGAAGCCCCAGAGCGCAAAAGTGGATATAAACTGGTAGGTGATGCTGACTTCGAGGATCTGTCTGAAAAGTGCTCGTTCATTACTCCTGTGCCTGGTGGCGTAGGACCTATGACCGTTACTTCCCTATTATCCAACACATTACAAGCGTATAAAGACCATTTTTTAACGAATAGCTAAAATTACATCATGTCTGAAGAAGGCTATTATTATAAATACACCTTTGTCTGTAAGGACCTAGAGGCTTTGGTAGCCAGACTCAATGAACTTCCGTTTAATGGCTTTGAAATGGATGACTCTAAAGTGGTGCATGCCTATCTAGATGCAAAGAACAAAGACGAGACATTTAGTTCA
>CALJVI010000084.1 GCA_937974575.1 uncultured Saprospiraceae bacterium
AGCCAGCTAATCCTTCAGCCACATTTTCAAGAATACCGGCTCTCTCAAGGTTCCGTTATTGGTTAAAGATGCGTATTGTATTTCGCAATAGTACTTTGGCTCTATCCATGTAGATTTTGATTCTTCTTCTACAGTATCTGGAATGGGTTTTGAAATCTCAGCCAGTGTTAATAGCTGATCTAGGATATTTCTCATTTTGGTATGGTCGAATCCTGTACCCACCTTTCCCATGTAAGTAAGTTTCTTGTCCTCAATTGTGGCAAGATGCAAAGCGCCAAACAGACTGGCTCTATCCCCTTGGCCTTTGGTATATCCAATAATGCAGCAATCCATAGCCTGTCTATACTTTATCTTTTTCCAAGTATCAGATCTCCCCCCTGGATCATATATACCATCTTTCTTTTTGGCCATGATCCCTTCGAGTTGCATTGCTTTTGCTGCCTCGTATATTTGCTGACCATCTTCAAAAAGATCAGATTCCCGTACTAGATTACCAAATTTCAATATGGGAATCATCAATGCTCTTCGTTTGACAAATGGCAAAGTCGTCATCTTCATCCCGTCTATGTAAAGGCAATCAAAAATATACATGTAAACAGGTTTTGTCTTTACAGCAGCCTGCACCTTTCCTACCCGATGCATGCGAGAAATAATATCTGCAAAAATGGGTCGACCTCGTTCATCTAGGCATACCAGTTCTGCATCAAAGATCGCATGCTGTACTTTACAAAATTTTAGCGCAGCGAATTCTGGAAACTTATCCGAAATATCTCTGCCAGAGCGGCTTAATATTCTCACATCATCTCCATCCTTGTAGACAATCACACGAATACCATCCCACTTTATTTCGTAGAGATAATCGTTCTTATTCTTAGGCAAGCCTTTGGTCACTCCAGCCAACATCGGCTGGATGCCGTGCTTAAAAATATCGGGGGTACTGGTCTTTTCTAATTCTACGATCCACTCTGCGTTCTTGATATTATACATATTGTAGGCTGCTTTCAAGTACTTTCCTTGCAAAGTAAATTTAAGTGACTTCTTAGATTGTTTATTCCATTCGAATGTACCTTTATCAAAAACCCACATCTCCCCGCCTCCATATTCACCTTTAGGTATGACGCCCTCAAAATCAATGTACTTTGCTGGATGATCTTCTGTTTGGATAGCGAGCCTTTTTACACCTGGTCGAATGGGTAAACCTTTAGGAATGGCCCATGACTTGAGCACGCCGTCTTGCCCCAACCTAAGATCAAAGTGAAGATTCGTTGCATCATGGAGTTGGACTACAAAATTTCCATTCACAGAAGCATCCGACATAGTAATTGCCGAGCTTGGTTCATTTGTTTTATCAAAATCTCTTTTCTTCTTGTAAGTATCAAGATTCCTATTGACTTCTTTTTTCTTGACCTGAGTATGAATGGGTACTGCATTTTTTTCAAAGCCAGCCCATGGATTTCCATTTTTCTTCAAGTAATCTATTGCTCTTGTAAGCGTATATTTTCGAGGGGAGTCACATTCCATGATTTCTTTCCAGGGCAAGGGCATTGACACAGGACCTCCAGGTTTTCCCCTTAAAGAGAAAGGGGCAACTGTAGTATTGCCTGGATGATTCCTATAAATATCCAATAGCATTTTTCCTTTACGCTTTTCCTTATGCACATGTAAAGTACTGTTCTTGTGTCCCTGTATGAATGAGCGCATCATCTCCTTGATACCCACCATAACCGTATCATAATCCCACTTTGGAATCAAAGGCACCATTAGGTGAATCCCTTTGCCTCCTGACAACTTGCCCAATGGCTTATACCCATGCTCTTCCAAATGACTCTTTACTTGATCTGCCATCTCTTTTACTTGGTCAAAGGACCAATCCTCTGGTGGATCAAGATCTACGATAAATTGATTGGGATTATTCAGATTGGATAAAGTACTATTCATAGTATGAATTTCCAATGCCGCAAGATTGGCTATCCATATCAAATGTGCAGCATTCTTAGGTATGATATACTCGTTGTCTTCATCCCAGGGCAAAATACTGCTTGGTATCCAATCGGGTGTCCACGAGGGTTTATTTTTGGTATAAAACGACTTGCCTCCTATCCCATCTGGCCAACGGATCAAAGTTAATGGACGACCGACGATGTGAGGAACCATAAACTTGGCTACTTCTAAAAAGTAAGAAATAACTTCGGCCTTTGAAATATCAGCATCTGGGTACAATTTCTTGTGCAAATTGGTCAGTTTGAGCTTCTGACCTTCAACCTCTGTGTATACTGCTTTATCCATGTATTTGACCGATATATTAGGTTACGCAAATGCAATATAAAAGATGTACAGAGGTTTTATTATAGAGACTCTTTATTAATTCTAAAAAGTTAATCTAAAGATTACCCAGAAAGGCTTACTTTTAAGCTCGTTATTTAAACTAATTTTTCTTTTTAATATGAAGAAAGTCCTCCTTTATACCGTTTTATTACTCTGTTTTGCCTGTTCCTACACGCAAAAAATCAATGATGGCAATATGGCATTCGATCGCAAACAATTTGCCGTAGCTGTCAAAATGCTTCCTGAAGATTACAACAAAGAAAAATCGCTAGTCAATAAAGGCAAGATCGCATTCAAATTGGGAGAATCCTATAAGCGGATGAACCAAAATGAAAAGGCTATTGATTGGTACAAAACAGCTTACGATAACAGCTATGGTATAGATGCGCTAAAGGAATATGCGTTTGCCCTAAAAAAGGCTGGTAGATATAAAGAAGCCAAGACGGCATTCAAAGAGTTAGGGATCGAAATAGGCTCTCCATACGAATACAGAAAAGAGATCAGTGCTTGTGATATTGTGCAAGGCTGGATCAAAAACCAATCTCTCAATCCATTCCAAGTTAAAGATGCTGGACTAAACTCTGCGGATGCGGACTACGCCCCTGTGATCTTGCAAGACGGGCAAATTCTTTTTACCTCTGATAGAAAAGTAAATACAGAATCAGAGACATACAACTGGACAGGCAATGGCTTTTCCAATTTCTGGCAATTCGATGCTAGCAACTTTGAATCTACGTCTTTTAGCGACGTACTCAATTCTGACAATAACGAAGGTACTGCGACATTCAGCAGTGACTATAGTACTATTATTTTTAGCCGGTGCTTTGCACCAGATAAGGAAGACCAATACTGCAAATTGATGAGCAGTGAACTTCAAGATGGTGCCTGGACTAGCCCAAAGATGCTCAACTTTACAAAACCAATGGTCAATTATGGTCACCCTAGCTTGAGCAGTGATGGCACTATGCTTTACTTTTCAAGCAATGATCCAGACGGTTGGGGCGGTTATGACATCTACATGTCTACTAAAAACAATGAAGGTTGGACAGAGCCTAAGCTCTTAAGCAGATCTATCAATACCGAGAAAGATGATAAATTTCCTTTTCTTGATGCAGATACCCTATATTTTGCAAGTGAAGGACATACTGGAATGGGTGGCTTAGATATTTATAAAACCTATATTCAAAATGGCTCTCGGTGGACACCTGCTCAAAATATGTTGCCTCCTGTCAATTCTTCTGCTGATGACTTTGGTCTTGTAGTCGACTACGTCAATAAAGTAACCTCTCCAGATTTACAACATGGTTATTTTAGCAGCTCTAGATCAGGTGGTAGCGGCAGTGATGATATTTATAAATTCACGAAAATTGTTTTACCTCCTGTGGAAGTAGTGGTAGATATAGATACTACTGAAACTGTACCTGAGCCGCAAAAGATCGAGTACAAGATGATTCTCAATGGCTATATCGTCGAGCAAATTTACAAAGACCCAACTAACCCCAACTCTCCTGTACTTGGTCGTAGACCTATCCCCAATGCCTCAGTAGACATCAATGTCAATGGTGCTTCCATGGATAAAATCACAGTTGATCAGAATGGTTTCTTTTCGATAGAGATGACAGAAGAAACTGACTATTACCTTTTTGGCTCCAAAGATGGATACCTTAACAATAGTAATAGGTTTAGCAGTAAGGGCATTGGCAAAGTACCCAGCAATCCAATCCAAGAATTTGAAGTAGAAATCGTACTTGATAAGATATTTACAAACAAAGAAATCGTTTTGGATAATATATACTACGATCTAGACAAGTGGGACATCCGACCCGATGCAGAACCCACACTTAATTCACTGTATACGACACTCAATCAAAATCCAAATATCAAAATCCAACTCAACTCTCACACCGATTGTCAAGGTCAAGATCTTTACAATCAAAATCTTTCCCAAAAACGGGCTCAATCTGCTATCGAATATTTAATAAAAAAAGGAATCGAAGCGAGCAGACTTTCTGCAGTAGGATTTGGAGAAACAAAATTAGCGATTGACTGTGCTTGTAATAAGTGTACTGACGCAGAGCATCAATCTAATCGTAGAACCAGCTTTACGATATTGGAGTAGATCTTTATATTTTTTTTGTTGGGCGCTTGTATCTCGTCATCCGCTTGTACTCTATTGTCTAGAAAATACATTCATGATAGTCCTTGCTAGTATTCGCTCAACCGCTCATCCGTCGCAACTCCTTCATTCATAGTAGTTCTAGACACTTTCGTATCGCTTCTACCGAGAGCGCAGAAAATAGACAGCTTCTTTAGTAAAAGCAATATCTCTTATCATGTACTCTCTTTTTTTGCGCAAGGGATATGCAAGGGGCGACTGCCAAGGCGCCGTGCCGAAGTGCAACGGAGGTACCGAGCTGCATAGCGAGCCTGGAGGAGCCCGACCCTAGGCCGAATCAAAATCTATAATAAAAAAAATGGACTAAGTAGAGGTCAAGGGATGCGCCCAAACAAATACTATCATTGCACGATAAAAGATCTTCGTGCGATGAAGTTTGAACTAGACCAAAGGGTGGCGAAATATACACCTGGTACCAAGTCAGCTACATCCAATGCATGCTTAACTGTGGCTTGATTGTTATGAGCTGATTCATCAATCAACTGCCCACTGAGTGCAAATATTTTGATCTTTATATCAAATGTTTTCTCTAGACTTATATCAAAGTTGATAACATCAGAGGAGGGATTAGGAGACAGGTCAAAGTGTGATAGGTAAATAGATTCTTCAATCGCATTGGACAATTCAACCACAATATTCCTCTTTTCAAATTCGCAGCCGCCAGCGTCAATGGCGATGAAAGAATAATTCCCTATAGATATATTTTCCAGTAAAAATCCTGTTCCCACTTCGACATTATCGGCATCGTACCAAGTCACTTCAAAGTCACCTCGACCACCACTAAGGAATATCTCTATACGCCCCTCCTCTACGCCTAATGCTGATCTATCAATCCTAAGCGAATCTAGGCTTATCAAATCTGGACGATCCAATTGAATAGGGTCAGGATAAAAAAGACAGCCCTCACTATCCGTCACTGTGCATTCATAGATGCCGGGTACTAGGTCTTGAATCATAGCATCAGTGTCCTCTACAAGATTCCAATCAAAATGATAAGGAGGTACCCCACCCGTAATATTGGCCTGAACCATTCCGTCATCACTATTGAAACAAGTTATGGAATCAATTCTGAACTCTGACATCAAGCTGGTGCCTTCTGAATCGATAAAAATTTCATTATCAAATACTTTTTGACAGCCTGCCTCATCGGTTATAGTTAAGCCGACCATACCTTCACAAAGATCAAACAAGGTAGCTGTGCTATCTCCTGTGGACCACGTATAGACATAAGGTGGATCTCCACCAGTAATGTTTGTCGCCACTGCTCCATCGCACTTCCCAGCACAACTGGCATTGTTCACATTGGAGGTTAAGCTGATGGTGTTATTTAGGGCTTGGTCTATCTCAATATCACGCAAATAGAATTCGCATAAATTCTGATCTGTAACAGTAAGACTGTAGGACCCAGCTTCAAGATTATATATATTTGGAGTGATTGCACCGTTGTCCCAAAAGTAGGTAAGTACGCCTTCCCCTCCCTCAAAGCTCGTTTCAATATATGCATTCAAGTCCGTGGTACAATCCAACTGTTGTACGATAAGTTGGCTAAGACTGATGGTGTCTATGAGTGGCGTGAATACAATCGGATCCGAGAGTAAGACACAATTATTGTCATCGGTGATGGTCACGTCATATGCCCCAAAAGGTAAATTGGTATTGGAATTTGTGGTGCGACCATTACTCCAAGCATAACTGTAAGGTTCATTTCCTCCGCTGGTCTGTAACGAAATAAATCCATCATATGAATTTTGGCAAGTGGGCAATTGAGCATTCACATTGATAGACACTTGGGTGGGTTCATAGACTTCAAAATCAGTACTACTCACACAACCATTGTTGTCAGTAACCGTCACTGCGTACATGCCTTGTGGTAAGCCCTCAAGGGTGTCTGTATTCGAATAGACATCATCTCTAGCTACTCCTACGATCCAATTGAACTGGAATGGCGGTGCTCCCCCATTGACTTCTACAATCACCATCCCATCCGTAGCTCCAAAACAAGAGACATCCTGTATCTCTTTTGTAGCAACTCCTAAGGTGGATGAATTGACACCAATGAGAATATCATCTATAACCGTATTACAGTTGTTTCCACCCAATATGGTAACGGTATATAAACCCGGACTTAGATTGTTTTGATTTTGATCCGTTGAACCATTGCTCCATTGATATTCAAATGGTCCTACCCCGTCATCTATCAATAATTCAATCCCCGAGGATATGGAACCATTATCACAAGGATCATTATCCAATACGTAATTCACTACTGGAGATTGCTGGACATGCAAGGGCACACTTACCAAATTGCTAATACAAGATACCTCATAGTATAAATCAGGATTGGACTCTCCGATAGAATTTGTACTCATACATTGATAATCTGCAAGACTGTTGGTTTCTTCAGACCCTACCAATGAGATGGCGCCATTACAAGCCGAAACATTCATGGCGGAGCCTTCCCAATTGATATCTTCTTGCGTGTAGGTCTGGCCTTCGATATGTATACTTAAAGAAGCCATTTCTGTATCCGACCAATTCCAAAAAATAGCATCCTGAATAGTACCAAAATTATCGATCAATAATACCCATCCAGGTTTATCTTTGGACCAAATGACGGGATTGCCCCAATCGGTTCTAGACCGAACCAATACACCTCCTGTTTCTATTCCTTGCAGTAACCATGGGGTACTGTTAAAGTCGTTGATATCATTCCCATTGGTGATGGAATTGGCATATATTTTCCAACCTTGATAGGCGCCCGATTTTCCAATACTTTGGATTTCTAGCTGAAAGGGATTTACAAAACTTACTTCTGTCATTCTGAGACCAGGACCATTACGCAATACATTTTGAGCATACACTGTTTGGAATCCTGATTCTAAATTTACAGATACAGGATTTCCTTTTCCGAGCAGGTTACTTCTGCCTTGATCTAGATACCAATTGGTCTCATAACCAAAGGTTCCAAACGCTTCGATAATTTGCCCTGAGCCAGAACAAATCTCTTGATACACTCCAATGGGATCGCTTACCATATTATCATCCTGAAGCCCATTACAGTTTTCATCTATTCCATTACAGCCAATCTCCGCTGCCCCAGGAAAAATACTACTATCTATATCATCACAGTCCGTAGCATTGGAAACAAAACCCTGCGGTGGAACGGAAGAGCATAGCGCCAATGGTTCTGCAATGTTGCCAAATCCATCATTATCACGGTCTCTATAATGCACAAAAGAAGGGGCTCCACTTTGTTGGGCGCCATAAAATACGATTTCATCCAAGGCTATATTACCGCTATTGCCAGTGGCACCTGTAGCCACAAAACGCATTTTTATATTTTGATTATCATAGGAACGAAGATCTATATAATTGCGTAGCCAGTTGTTGTCATTCTGCTGATCCTGACTCCATAGCTCCGTCCATTGAATACTTCCCTGGGGTAAAATTTCAAGACTCAAGCTTCCTAGACTATTGCCAAAGCTGTGGCAATAAAAAGACATGTGGCAATTGTTTTGACTGGCTGATATCTGAAGACAGTTGGATTCCAGAATAGCCGTTTTATTAAATTGACATTGCAGATCATTTGTCTCGATATAAACATACTTGCCGGTGCCGCTTACATCTTGCGTAGGGCCAGAGTTTGCACTGGATGTAGTACCTGAATTCAAAGACCAATCAAAATCATCATAGCTTACATTGGTCCAGGTTCCTGTGATATTGCATATACTACCACAATTAGCTATACAGTCTCCTTGATTGTCAAATGCATCCGCAATCGTCACCGCCTGAGTAGCACATGCGGTCTGTATAAAGCTGACACAAGAGTTTTTACTGTATAGGCCATTTGGACAGCGTGTCCTTACATAAACATCGTAAGGAGTATCCTCTTGCAGCTCCAGCGCAGTAGAAGAGGAGGTGTTATTCGTTTGAAATATATTTCCATTGACAGAGGTAAGTCCAGTACTAGGAGCAGCTCCATGAGGAACAACTTCTATGATGGTCAAACTCGTATTGGGGATTGGATCCCAGCTGACTGAAATACTCGAATTGCTGATGCTATTCACTTCGACATTTTCTGGAGCAGAGCAGTGAATCTCTGTAAATACCAGCTCAGCAAATTCTAATCTTCCAATATTGGCTGCTGCATTTTTATCACAGACCTCCAAGTACCAAATGCCATTTGGATCTTCTCCATCAAAATCTGCAAAATCCCCTTCGGGTAAAAATTTCCCTGTAAAACCAGTTGTAATGGCATCGTCGTCTATCCGCAACAAGGGCAAACATGGATCCATGGTAAAGGCAGCAAAAGCAGCACAGTCAGGAATGGATATATTTCCATAGTCGTTATTGATAGCGGAATTTCCATTTTCCACAGAAAGCGGAACTCGGGTGCCGTTAGGCGATCTCAGATAGATTCGTAGATCCAACTCCCAAGTATGCGATATTATGAGGCGTACTTCGCTCAATTCGACATTGTCTCCAAGTAGATCATTATTCAGACCATTGATAGGAAGTGGGAAGTCTAAACCTTGGGCGCAATCGTCTTGAGGGATACTAATCCCAAGATTGCAATTGTCCATTAGGATGTTTGCATTGCTGTGAGCAATGGTATTATTTGGGCCAGTTGGTAGTCCAAATAATTGAATTATGAAAAAGCTCCAAAAAAGCGAGATCAAATTCTTTCTTTTTTCGCCAATAACTTCATTACAAAGAAACAGTCTGTTTAAAAATGTATGCTGTATTCACTAATTTTTAGATCAAAAATGGGTAGAAGAATCGGCTTAATCTGTACACAAATTAACTAAAAAACCACAAAACTAGATGATTTAGGCTTAGTTTCCATGACATTTAGCACTAAAAACTAGCCTACGACTACGATATTGATCATTTTATTAGGCACCACAATAATCTTCTTGATATCCTTTCCTTCTGTCCATTCTTTAACTACTTCTAGTGCAAGTGCCTGTTTCTCAAGGTCTTGCTTAGACGTATCGGCTGGAAAGTCATGTAAAGCCCGCTTTTTGCCATTGATACATATCGGATAAGATATACTATCTTCTATCAGATATTTCTCCTCAAATTGGGGATATGCGCTTATATGTACCGAATCGGTATGCCCTAATTCTTTCCATATTTCCTCAGTTACAAAGGGGGCAAAAGGTGCCAACAATATGTTTAGTGGCTCTAGGATTGCACGTTTGTTACAGTTCAGTTTTCTGAGGTTGTTCACACATTCCATGAATGCACTTACACAGGTATTGAAAGAAAATCTTTCAATATCTTGGCGAACCTTCTTAACGGTGCCATGGAATATCTTAAGCTCTTCTTTGGTAGGATCTTCATCCGAAAGTTGAAACTTCTCTTCAGAGAAGAATAAAGTCCAGTACTTTTTCAAAAACTTAGACACCCCTGAAATACTATTGATGTCCCATGGTTTGGATTGCTCTATCGGCCCTAAAAACATTTCATACATTCTGAAGACATCAGCGCCATGCTCTGCAATTACCTCATCTGGATTAATAACATTATAATATCGCTTTGACATCTTACCTACTTCTGATTTGGTAAGTAAAAAACTATCTTCTGCATCTTCCTTTGCGATCCATCGACCTTTATGCAAGGTCCCTTTATCGCACTCAAAGTAGGCATCTCCGTAGATGGGTCTCCACTTGATAAATGATTTAAGTCCTGCTATATTTAAGTGGGATTGTGCAGTTCCATAGTCACTTACAAAACTTACATGCACGGGCATTGGCACAGCATCCTCTATTCCCATCTTTTCAATCATCTTCGCACACATGAAGTGATAGTCTCCATCTTTCTTTTCTCGTAGTAGATAGATAGACTCTATCACCCCTTGGATCATACCCTGGTTGATCAACTTCTTAAAGGGCTCCTCAGTAGGAACATATCCTTTATCGAATAAGAATTTATGCCAGAATCTAGAATACAATAAATGCGATACTGCATGCTCTGCTCCACCAACATATAGATCTACATCTTGCCAGTACTTCAATGCAGACTCTGATGCAAAGGCTTCTTCATTATGCGGATCCATGTAACGCAAAAAGTACCAAGATGATCCTGCAACAGCAGGCATGGTATCTGTCTCACGAGTTACGCCATTTTCCAATTGTGCAAAAGAAGCAATTCGCGATAATGGCGACTTTCCTTCTCCACCTGGTTTAAAGTCCGTAGTGTCAGGCAGGGTCAAGGGTAAAGCTTCTTTTGGCAACATGGAGACAATACCATCTGCACTATAAGTCACTGGAAATGGCTCTCCCCAGTAGCGTTGTCTGCCAAAGTTTGCATCACGCATTTTGTAGTTCACCTTTGCTTTACCAATATTTCTGGATTCTATTTGCCTACAGGCTTCTGTAATTGCTTCTTTTACTTCTAAGCCATTTAGCGGACCTGAGTTGATCATCACTCCCACCTTATCTGCGTTTGTCGCATTTGGGTACTTTGATTTATCAACTACATCTATGATGTCTAGTCCAAACTTAGTCGCAAATGAATGATCTCTATCATCATCACTAGGCACTGCCATGATAGCGCCTGTACCATATCCAGCTAGGACATACTCTCCTATCCAAATAGGCATTTTCTTTTCTGTAAATGGATTGATCGCATAGGCCCCTATGAAAGCACCAGATACTTGCTTTTCAGCCATACGTTCTATCTCTGTACGCGACTTTACTCCTTTTATATAAGCTTCTACCGCTTCTTTCTGATCTGCTGTGCATAGCTTTTTGACTAAGTCATGCTCTGGCGCAAGTACCATATAGGTAGCTCCATAGATGGTATCAGGACGAGTGGTAAACACCTCGACTTTTTCGTCACTTCCTTCTACATCAAAAAATACGGATGCCCCTTCAGATCTTCCTATCCAGTTGGACTGCATTGCTTTGAGTGCGTCAGACCATTCTAGATTATCCAATCCATATAACAATCGATCTGCATAAGCTGTGATACGCAAATACCATTGTGTCATGGCTTTTTGCTCTACAGGATGGCCTCCTCTTTCAGATACACCATCTATGACCTGATCATTAGCCAGTACCGTACCTAGCGCTTCACACCAGTTTACATACCCTACTTGTCTGAATGCCAAACGATAATGGCTCAACACGTCTTGCTTTTCCAAAGCAGTCATACTGTTCCATTGCGCTGCAGTAAATACTTCTGTATATGAATTAGCAGCCTTAACAGTAGCATTTCCATCCTTGCTAAAGGTCTCCTCCAAAGATGCTATAGACTCTGCCTTATTCGATGCTTGATCAAAATAGTTGGCATATAACTGCGTAAATATCCATTGAGTCCACTTATAATATTTAGGTTCACAGGTGACTACCTCTCTACTCCAATCAAAGGAGAATCCGAGGTTTGCCAATTGGGCTCTGTATTGTTTGATATTATCATTGGTCGACTTTGCTGGGTGAATCCCAGTCTGCAAGGCGTATTCCTCAGCAGGCAATCCAAAAGCATCAAAACCCATTGGGTGCAGAACATTGAATCCCTCCAATCTCTTATATCTAGCATAGATATCAGAAGCTATGTATCCCAGTGGGTGTCCTACATGCAGGCCTGCTCCCGAGGGATAAGGAAACATATCCAAAACATAAAACTTGGGCTTTCCCTGTGCATCATTCGATACTTTATAGGTTTGCTTTTCTACCCATTGTGTTCTCCACTTCGCTTCTATTGACTGATGATTGAATTCCATTTTTATAAGTTCTACTACTGCTTTGAAGCATAACAAATGAGATTTATCTGTTATGCGTCATGAAAAAAATTACTTTTGTCGAAAATATGCGTCAAAAGTGTATATCTGTAACATCTTTGTGCGAGGGTGCTGCTCAAGCAAGCCCCAGAGCACACTGGTACAGTGGGCGAAATTAGCCATAATTCGAGTAGAATAAAAATTGAAATCATGATCGGAAGAATCCTTAAAATAGGTCTTGTATTGGTAGCTGGTTTTCTAGGCTATACATATTTCTTTGGCAATGCTGAAGAAAAAGCACAATCCAGAGAAATCGTTGGCGATATAGGCCAAGCAGGTAAAAAGATATTCGGCAAAATTGGGACCATGCTCAATAAGCAGAAAGACAATTTTGATGAGGGACGCCACGATGAAGCTCTAGCTTCTGTAGGCGATGAGCTAGATAAGCTTAAGAAAAAAGTGAAAGATGACCGTGTTCTAGAAAAAGCGCTAGATCTGTTAACTAAAGAAAAAGATAAGATCTCGGACAAAATCAAAAACGCTAGTCCAGAGGATAAGAAGAAACTCAAGGATAGGTTCAAAAAGTTGGTAGATGGTACCAAAGACTTGTTGAATGATCTTGATGC
>CALJVI010000085.1 GCA_937974575.1 uncultured Saprospiraceae bacterium
CACTTTCGCTTCTGATGCAAACATGACCGTACGAGGTGTAGTGATAGTTTGTGTTTTTATAGAATCAAATTTTAATAGATTGTTGATGATTCGGGATTCGCTACTTTTTATTGTACCAGCTTTTAATCCAAGCTGAGTCATAGCTGCAAAGTCTGTTCTGCTTAAAACACTTTTCTTCTTATCTTTCTTAAGCATTTTAGTGATTAACTGACTCACCCAAACCGCCGGCGCTAGAAGGAAGGAGATGAATGACAATGACTTCACGGTAAAAGGAGTCAAAGCCTTCCAGTTGTTTGCCCCAATCGTTTTTGGAAAGATCTCAGACAAATATAGAATCGCAATGGTCATGAATACAGCTACAAGCACTTCGCCACTTAAAGGCAGAGTCATTCCCCCTAATACTATATCACCAGTACCAAATACTTTACCTGCTTGTGCACCTACACCAATGGCACCTACGGTATGTGCGACTGTGTTTAAAGTAAGTATTGCAGAAAGCGGTCTATCAATCTCATCCTTAAATTCTTTGAGTTTTGGGGCTACGGGGTGATTCTCCTGAGTAAGTACTTCGACGTGAGATGGAGTTATACTTAAGAGGACTGCTTCCCATATAGAGCAAAGGAAAGAGAACAAAATGGATAAGCAAAAGAAGAATATCAATAAAAACATAGTGGTTGTGTTTTGTCTTATTACGGCTCAAAGATAGAAATAGATGTTAATACCTCTAAAATAGACATAAAAAAAGCGGGACAAGCCCGCTTTTTTTAATCGTATAAAATAAAGATTACCTAACTTTAATTTTCTGAAATGGAATCAATACCTCACCCTCGCTCATTTCATTGAGTATTTTCAATGCATTTATTGAAGTTCCGTACTTCATAGCGATATCGTTGATGGTTTCGTCTTCACCTACAGTATGGTAGATATGTTGATTTTGGTAGGTGTTTAGTCTTGCTTCTGATGACTCAGGTATCTTCATTGAGGACCCACCTTTTGGGACCATCTCTGCAGCAGGAGCAGCTTTTGCTGCTTGTACAGGTACTACTATTGGAGCAGTTTCCTCCGTGATCACATCACTGCTGTTTGGGATCAACAATCTCCAACCTGGCTTTAGATAGTTGTCATTTATTTTATTTAGCTTTTTCAAGTCAGATACATTTACAGCATACTTTTTAGCTAGTGCATATAGCGTTTCTCCTTGAGATACATAGTGGTATTGTCTCTTTACTGGTACAGGGCTTACCAATGTATTTACTGGTCCGCCTTTGCTTACAAACTCATTAGCAGGTATTATGTTTACCGTCTGTGTCATTGAGATTTCAGGTTGTACTCTTAGGTGTTGGCATACACTAATAGAGCTGCTGTTCAAGTTGTTCCATTGCATCAAATCTTCAATACTTGCGCTGTACATGTTTGATAATCTGTATAGTGTTTCGCCTTTTTTTACCAAATGGTAACCAATGCGAGGAGTTACAGAGCAATCAAGATTTGTTGCAATGGCCGCCTTTTTAATTGTAGTATGCGTTATGATTTTTGTGTCTTGAGGTTCTATGCTTGCATCTATAACGATAGGTGCAGATTCTTTATATATTACCTTAGGTTCTTTGTAGATAATCTTAGGCTTAGATTCTTTTACAATGATTTTTTGTGCTGGTGTTGCAACTGCAGTTACAATCTCTGTAGACGCTTCTACAGCTTCTACAGTCTCAGTTTTAGTTTCTTCAACAGCGATCAATTCGCCCCCTTTAGAAGTGAACTCATTTTCGATAGGCGCATTGCTTACTAATTCGGTCGTAGCTGTAGTAGATTGATAATCACTGTTTTGCATTGTACCTGTAGTATATGTAATGCCACCACAATCTCCTTCAGCAGGCAATCCAGTATTGCGATCATAGTAGAATCCTGTGTCTGCATTTCTGTATATATGCTGGCAAGTTTGTATTGCGGCAGTTGCTGTAGTCTTTACAGTTGTGGTAGTTGCACCTTTTGTAGTAAGCACATCTACAGTCCGCGTAGCAGGAGCTGTAGTCTTTACAGTTGTTGTAGTAATTGCACCTTCAGTAGATTTACCGTTTGACTTTGCTTCTACTACTTTAGTAGGCGCAGTAGTTGTAGTACACTTATGCTCCATGTAGGTAGTAAGCGGCATATCGTTTACTTTATTCAACTCTACCTCACGTAGATTTCTATTCAGTTTTTTACTGATTGTATAATTTTTTATGACACCCAATCCTGGTACAATGACCATCTCATTTTCACTTAAGTTTCTACCTTTTGTAGACTTATAAAAGTGAAACTCACCTGGACAGTGCATGTCATCTGCAAAACTAAATTTTACTTTAGACTTCAATCCATATGTCAAGAGGTCAGCATTGGTGTCAAACTCTCCTTGATCAAAACTGAATCCGAAATTATCATCTCCAAATGTGATCTCATCCTCAGTAGAGTAGAAGTAGCTAGCACGTTCTACAGAACTGATTCGGTATTTTCCATCTTCGAGACTTACAATAAATATATCAGAAACCTGAGCATTGATATCTTTTGCAAATTGCTCATCCCAGATGAGTTCATTACAGTTTTTAGTACCGATTGGCATATCATTGAGTATCTCATCACCTTCAGTGCTGATGTCTAGGCGAATGATTTCATTATCATTGGCGCGTACATTATAACTGATCAGATTGGCAGTTGTCTTCAATTTGTAATCTGCCGTTAGTGATTTTTCTTTAAAGGATAGCTTGTCCATGCATGAACTATCATGAAAAACATAGATTTCTCCAGCAAATACACTCCAGCACGTAGCAAGGATGAACAATAGGGATAAGGGTAATTTTTTCATTATAAACGTTTATATTAATGAATAATACAGCGATAACTCACTGAATATCAATAGTAGTTTATAACGGAGGGGAAGTGTTATATCTCAGAAGGAATATTATAACGCTAATGTATTACAATTAATTATAATATGTACCATTTGACTAGTTTTTTTTATCTCTATACTTCTATTGAAATCACTAAGAATCAATCTTTTGACTCTTGATTACTTGTTTCTTCTATTTTTCTGCTTTCTTAAGTCCTAATAGGTAAGGTATATACTACTTATTAGGGCTAAGGTAAGATATAAGCTTTTTGGCTTTGGGATCATCACGTCGTGCTCCGCACCGTGACCGCACTATCCGCTATATCCAGCCGTTCCGCTGCGCTACAGTCTGGATGCCGCTCCTATTGCTTGCTCCTTGCGCGCTCCGCTTGCAGGGCTTAGCCTATTCGGCACGCCGATCGTTGGGATTAATACAATACTGAGGCTAGAAGATATAATTCCGAGATTTGCAAGAGGTAATAATATTGATATTGCTATCTTCGCAAATCATCTGAATAAGTAAGCCAATGACTGAAAAGACAAAATATGAATTGCGTGGTGTATCTGCCGCCAAGACCGAAGTACATGAAGCCATCAAAGGCCTAAGTAAAGGGATATATCCAAATGCCTTCTGCAAGGTATTACCGGATATTGTAGGCGGTATGGATGATCATTGCAATATTATGCATGCAGATACTGCTGGAACAAAAACCAGCTTGGCATATATGTGTTGGAAAGAAACCGGAGATATCAATGTATGGAAGGGTATCGTACAGGATTCTATAGTCATGAATGTCGATGATATGGCATGTGTAGGTTGTACAGACAATATAATTCTCTCTTCTACCATTGGTAGGAACAAAGCCATCATAACCGGTGAGGTAATTAAGACCATAATCCAAGAAGCCAATGCCTTTTGCGAAAAAATGAGAACCTATGGGATAGGAATACATCCTGCTGGTGGTGAGACGGCTGATGTCGGTGATATCGTGCGTAGCATAGATGTAGGCTACACTACTTTCAGTAGAATTGCAAAAAGTAAAGTCCTCGAAAACAATATTACAGGCGGAGAAGTGATCGTAGGCTTCTCTAGTTCTGGACAAGCAAGCTATGAGACCAGCTATAATAGTGGAATCGGGAGCAATGGCCTGACTTCAGCAAGACATGATGTCCTTAGTAAGTACCATGCAGAGAAATATCCAGAGTCTTTTAACCCAGGTACGCCAAGTGAAGTATTGTATAATGGGAGCAAGAAATTTACAGACGAGGTCACCTATGATGGAAAGACTTACTCCGTAGCAGAATTGTTGTTGTCACCTACTAGAACTTACTTACCCTTATTGAAGCGTATTTTTGATGAGCATTTAGCAGATTTGAGTGGAGTGATACACTGCACTGGAGGTGCTCAAACAAAGGTTTTACACTTTGTTAAGGATGTACATATTATTAAGGATGACTTATTTCCAATTCCTCCGGTTTTTCAATTAATTCGAGATGAATCAGGGACCGATCTCAAAGAAATGTATGAGGTTTTTAATATGGGACATAGGCTCGAAGTATACACCAATAAGGAAACTGCCGAAAAATTGATAACAATGGCGGATTCATTCAATATTGAAGCAAAAATTATAGGAAGGGTAGAGCCTGCTTCTGGCACAATTCTTACTATAAATAGTCATGATAATCAGGAGATAAACTATAATAAGCCAGTGTAATACAATTTAATTTGATGAAGTGGGCTTAGTTGGAAATTTAGTCGATCTGATACTATGGATTATCGGAATATAATTCTATTTTTGAGTGATTCAGACACATTAAACAAGTTTGCTTTTGAGAATAAGGTATCATACATTCCTTTCCCTGCTTTTGGCTTTTTGTTGCTTACCATTTGGACTGCTTGCGCAGACGAATTTTACAGCATCGCCTGCCCAGCAATATCGTCTGAAGACCTTAAATACCGCTCTGTCTGGATATGTTTCAAATCCATCCGAGAAAATCATACAACTTAAGTATTACAAAAATAATTTGAGCTTCAAATCTGAGACTCTGGTTTTACCAATTTCAGATACAGGATCATTTAAAATAGACTTTGATCTCGATCAAGCTACGGAACTTCAGCTTACTTATGGTGGAGTGACTGTTCCTCTTTATTTGCAGAAAGGGGATGATCTAAAATTAAGATTTGATGGGACTGACTTACTAAGTAGCCTTTCTTATGAAGGACGTGGTGGACACAACAACCAATACCTCGCAGATGTGCAAAAAAGGTTTAAGAATTACAATCATGGTTATATCCTATATGCTACCTCTCAAAAAGAGAGTACTGCCTTCAAGCAACTTATAGATAAAATTAGAAATGAAAAAGAGACATTCTTTGAGACATACAGCAGTGCTGCCAAAACCAAAATGACTCCTGATTTCAAAGCCTACATTCAGATCGAGAATAAATATTGGCATGCAAACCAATTGCTAAATTATAGAATTGAGAATCCTTTAATGACAGGTAAGGCTGCACCAATGGACTTGCCAGAATCATACTATGATTTTTTGAATAATCTCCACCTAGAAAATGAGGTTAACCTCAGCAATAAAAATTATTGCGAATTTCTAGAAGAGTTTTTGAAATTCAAAGGAGAGCTAGCTGCAAAAGACAAAGCACTTAATTATGCTAAGAAGATCGTGAAACAACCCAATATGTTAGTGGATGAAAATGGTCGTTTCGTACACATCAATGTAGGAGATAAAGTATCTATACTCAATGAAGAGCATTCAGTAATGAATAAGGATGCCATTTCGAGAATTCTTCCTGCTTTTGAAGCACAAGCACTGGACTATATCAAATTGGAAGATGGGACGAAAGGCTGGGCTCGAAATCTTAGTACCTCCAATTTAGACGATTCATCTGAGTTGTCCAAAGCAGAAGGACGCATCAAAAAATATGCAGTTTGTCAAAAGCACAATGCACAATTGATAGCAAGTCCTGATGAGCAGGATAAAGTAGTAGGCGCTTTAGGGTATGGGGAAGAAATTAATTATCTGCACCTAAAGACAAGCGAAGCTTTTACATATCGTCATCATGGCCATGAGTACTATGGAAAGCTTGTGCAGGTAGAAAGCAAAAGTGGAGTGCGTGGTTGGGTACTAGATTCATTCATTAAAGTGAAAGAGAAAAAGGTATACGAGGATGAAGCGGCAGGTACTTATCTATATAGTTTGACCAATACCTCTGAGGCAAAGCAATACCTCGAAGGAGAAGCACTATACTACACACTTGCCAAAGCTTTATTTTGGAAAATCAAACTGAATCAAAGCGAAGATATCGCTAGAGAAATTGCAGCCTTTGCCTCACACAATGACTATAAGATATTCAATGAAATCCTAAGAGCAGAATATGATGTTGAGCAACTCCGCAAAAAGAGTACTGATGACTATATAGAAACATATGCTTATTCAAACTTGAAGTCCCCTGTTGTTGAAGGAGTAAAAGTAGGATTGCCCTTTGATAAGTCTGCATTTGTATCTGCAACCAAAGCACAATCAGAAATGAACTATGAGGATATTTCATGTCAACTAGCAGATCGTCCTAGTAGTGCAGTTGCAATCCAAGGCAAAATTCAAGGTGGCTATCTTAAGAAAGCCTCTCTTACCATAGTCTATGATTATATCAGCTATCAAGAAGAAAAGATTGATCTGCTAGTAGATCAAAATGGCCTATATCATTTCTCAAAAGAGCTTAAGGATCCAGTCTTAGCTATATTGCAATGTGGAAATAAAATGCTCGATTTGTATTTGTATCCTGGGGATAATATTAAAGTTGATTTCGACGCAAATAACTTTCCAAATAGTGTTCAATTTAAAGGCAAATCTTCAGCCCTTAATACCTATTTATTTGAAGAGAGAAAAATATTTGGTGTACAGCTTGATTTGGTAAGTCAACATAGTGAGCGATTATCGCCGAAGGAGTTTGCTGATTTTGCAAAAAGTCTCTACAAGAAGCGATCTCAATACTTTGATAAGTATAAAAAGAAGAATGAAGTAAGTGGTCAAGATGATTTATTCATCCAATCAAACATCAGATATGGTTTTGCTTCTATGATGTATAACTATGAGGATATTCAAAGGTATATACAGCGAAAAGATCTTATTGATCTACCAAAAGATTTTTATAGTCCATTGTCCAATATTCCTCGATCAGTAGATGGAGTATTACCGAATGTACACTACGTTACCTTTATTCAGCAGTTTTTAGATAAGCAAATAAAGATGAGTAGCAATGCTAGTCTCAATAAACTGGAGATTGCAGAGCAGCATTTTAGAGGTGAAGTTTTAGCTTTTATCAAAGCAAAAGAATTGGCAACAATGTGTCAATTAGGAAAAGCTTACGAATACGGACCTGCTATTAAGGACTTTCTAGCTCAAAACCGATATAAACTCTACAACGATGTACTTCGCGTGGTGTATAATGAGCAGAAACCGATTCAGACGGGTGATATGGCTCCAGATTTTACACTTCAAGATATAGCTGGTCAATCAGTAAAATTATCTGATCTGAGAGGGAAGGTTGTTTATATTGATTTTTGGGCTTCATGGTGTCGTCCATGTATCAAGTCTATGACTTACAGTCAGAGGTTAATAGAAAAATATGATGCTGATGAGGTGGAGTTTTTATACGTCAGTATGGATGAGAATCCTCAACTATGGCAAAACTATGTGGCCAGTCAAAACCTACAAGGTGTGCATCTAAATGCAAAGAGCGGTAAAGGGTACCTCTCTGATATAGCTAAACTCTATAAAGTAAAGCAATTACCAACATTCGTCATCATTGGAAAAGATGGAAAAATAGCTTTCAATAAAACTGGCTCTCCTGGAAATAAAGTGATAAGCAATCTCATCGATGGATTACTAGAGAATCCCCGCTTCTAATCCTTTCTTTAAAATCAAATATAGTATCTTGAATAGGTGTTTACTTTTTGTAAGCCTTATACCCCGCTTTGATTAACTTCTTATCTTTTGTTAATACCGCTTTTTCGAGATTCGATTTGTATTCGATGACTCTATCTTGTACGCCAATATTTTGACTGCCTATGATTTGGGCAGCTAATATTCCTGCATTCTTTGCAGCATTCAAGGCAACTGTTGCTACAGGGACACCATTTGGCATTTGTAAGATAGATAACATGGAATCCCATCCATCAATAGAATTACTCGACTTGATAGGGACTCCAATTACAGGAAGAGGAGATAGGCTAGCTACCATACCCGGTAAATGTGCAGCTCCACCTGCACCAGCAATAATGACTTTAATACCTCGCTTATGCGCTTGCTGAGCAAATTTGAATAATTTCTTTGGAGTTCTATGAGCAGACACAATTTGAACCTCTATTCCTATTTTAAATTCTTCAAGAATAGCAGCGGCATCCTGCATGATTGGTAGATCCGAATCGGATCCCATTATGATACTGACCTGTACTTTGCTCATCTTAGTGTTTACTTTTAATGTTGAGAATATGTTTTAGCTTTTGGGCATTTTCTCTTGCGATATCTACATTTTCTGCAAGTAGGGTAGCATGTCCCATTTTACGATGTGGCCTAGTTTCCGTCTTGCCATATAGCATGATATGTGCTCCATGGACATTCATGGCTTGATCTAGCCCCTCGTACATTACTGGGCCTGTATGAGATTCCTCACCCAATAAATTGACCATTACAGAAGCTGTGAGGTTGGCAGTATTGCCCAGAGGGAGATCTAGAATTGCTCTCAGGTGTTGTTCAAATTGAGAGGTATATGCAGCGTCCAATGTATGGTGTCCACTATTGTGTGGTCTCGGAGCTACTTCATTGACAAGGATATCTCCACTATTGGTTAGGAATAATTCTACAGCTAGGATTCCATATAGATCAAACTCAAGTATTACTTGTTCTGCTAATTTTTGTGCATCTCTTGCGACCTCACCTGTAATATTAGCAGGGCAACATAAATACTCTACGAGATTGGCTGTTGGGTGAAATTCCATTTCTACGACTGGATAGCTGATCATTTGATCTGATGGGTTTCTAGCTACAATAACAGCAAGTTCCTTTTGGATATCGACCAAATCTTCACATATGCTCGGAGTGTCCATTAATTTGGATAGCGCGTCTACATTCTTAATGACTTGTACTCCTTTGCCATCATAACCGTCTTTACAGGCTTTTTGTACAAAAGGAAAAACAAGTTCCCCATTATTTGCAGCCTCCTCAATGGCCTCCTTGTTTTCAAAATGACGATATGGACTAGTTGGGATATTGCGTTCTTTATAGAAATCTTTTTGTTTGCCTTTGTCTTGAATGATCTCTAGGGCCCCTGGTTGGGGATATACCTTTTTGCCGAGTCGCTCTAGCTCTTTTAGAGCTTCAATGTTTACCTTTTCGATTTCGATGGTGATGACATCCATATCTAATCCAAAGGCTAGGACATCATCGTAGTTGGTGAAGTCACCTGCAACAAACTGATGACAAAGCCTAGCAGCCGGAAAGCTATCATCTTTATCCAGAATGTGAAGTTTGATGTCAAGACGTGCAGCCTCTAAACAAAGCATTTTGCCTAGTTGACCTCCACCTAAAATTCCTACTTTTTTATCAAAACTGTATGCCATTTGAAGATTCTTGGTTTGTAAGGCAAAACTATAATAATAAAAGGACTTCACTTTTATAATTAAATAAAAAGATGTAGCATATTTACAGGCTAATAATTTACTATGAAAGACTTGTTGATAAAGAATGCAAAAATAATTAACAGAGGTACTATTATTGAAGGCGATATCCTTGTGGATAAAGGTCGTATTGTCAAGATAGACCGTAATATAGACCAAGATGCCTCTCAAATAATAGATGCGAAAGGAAGCTATGCTATGCCAGGTGTCATTGACGATCAGGTTCATTTCAGAGAACCGGGCTTAGTCTATAAAGCCAATATTTTCACGGAGTCTAGAGCAGCCATAGCTGGAGGGACTACCTCATTTATGGAAATGCCTAATGTGAAACCTGCAACCTTGACCCAAGAACTATTGGAGAAAAAATTTCAAGTAGCTAAAGAGCACGCACATTGCAATTTTTCATTCTTTATGGGTGCCAGTAATGATAACCTGGAAGAAGTACTTAAAACGAATGGTAAGAATGTTTGTGGGATTAAAATTTTCATGGGTTCTAGTACAGGCAATATGCTGGTCGATAATCAAAAGACACTTGAGGGCTTGTTTGCAAAAGTTCCTTTATTAATTGCAACACACTGTGAGGATGAAGCAACCATAAGGAAGAATCTTGTTTTTGCAAAGGAAAAATATGGAAATCAGATACCTATCGAGCAGCATCCAATCATTCGTAATGTAGAGGGCTGTTATTTGTCTTCAAGTATGGCCGTTGATATGGCTAAAAAGTTTGGAACAAGATTGCATATCCTACATATATCTACTAAAGACGAATTGGCCCTATTTGATAATAGCCTACCGCTCAAAGAAAAGAATATTACTGCTGAAGTTTGTGTTCATCACTTGACATTCAATAGCGATGATTATGCAGAATTTGGAACACAGATAAAGTGTAATCCTGCTGTCAAAGATAAGTCGCATCAAGAGGCTTTATTGCCTGCTTTATTAAATGATACTTTGGATATTATAGCTACTGATCATGCACCTCATACATGGGAGGAAAAGCAAAATCCATATCTATCTGCGCCATCAGGAGTACCTTTGGTCCAACATGCTTTACATATGATGGTAGAGATGTATCATTCAGGAAAGATCTCTATGGAGAAGATCGTAGAGAAGATGTGCCATGCGCCTGCCGATTGTTTCAGAATCGTCGACAGAGGATATCTAGACGAAGGAAGCCACGCTGATATTGTCATCCTAGATACCAACAGTACTACCTTAGTGTCTAAGGAAAACCTACAGTACAAATGTGGCTGGTCCCCCTATGAAGGAAAGACGTTCAAAAGTAAAGTTTGCCAAACCATTGTGAATGGTACAGTAGTTTATGATCAGGGTAAATTTACAGAACAACACGTAGGACAACGATTATTATTCGATAAATAGAAC
>CALJVI010000086.1 GCA_937974575.1 uncultured Saprospiraceae bacterium
TCTAAAATGTAATCCCGAGCATCAAGCCAACCTTAGGTTTTATGCCTGTAAATTCAAAATCAAAAACACTGTATTCACCATAGTATTCAGCTTCGATGTTACTGTCTAAATAGGAATCTTCTACCTCTGATTTTCGCAGACCACCTCCGATATAAAAGTCCAAAACAATTCTGCGACTGATATCCATTTGCAGGCCTAGTAGAGCACCTCCTTCGATAGATTGAATTGACTTTTTATATGAGTTGCTTTCGTTCTCAAAAGTTATTGGATTGTAAGTATATCTAGTGAAAGTCTCGTCATAGTTTAGATACAAGGCGTATAGCCCAGCATAGAACCCATAGTTGTACATGTTTAAGAAAGTTTTCCGTTCGTTTTTATTGTAATGGGTCAAATAGAAACGATATTGACCCATGATTTCAAATCCTTGCAATTCTGTATCTCTGGAATCCTTTAATAGATAAGATGGCATTAAAAGCACACTACTTTTTCTATTTTTGAAATAATGCTCGTAGCTTAATTGAAATTGGGATTGTCCAAATAAAAATGGATTTATTTTGATTACATTATTTAAGTAAGTCTCAGCCTCTTGAGCTTGACAAAAGGTAATTGCTAAAAATAGGATTGGGATAAATAATATTTTTTTCATGATAATATTTTTATTGCTATTTTAAAATGTTTCTTGCTGTTGCGCTAGAAATTCCTTCAATATTGCTGGTAATGTATTTTTTGAATGCGGCTCGGAGTTCATAGAACTCATTTTCAAACCTCTCGCACTTGTCTTTGATTTCCATATGTTCCCATGATCGGATTTCCTCTATCTCTAGGCCATCTACGAACTCTCTTTCATGATACTTTATCTGTTCTAGTAATCGAAGCAGTACATTTTGTTTTTTTCTAAGTATGCTTAGGTATTCTCCTACATGTTCAATTACAGAATAACTATTAGGTTTTTTATGCAAGACAAGCTGAAGTTCCTTCCGAGAAATTTCAATCTCGGCAATAAAAAAGTCAATCTTTTTGATCCATTTCTGATGATCTTTGTGGTAGTTTATAATCAAATCATTATTCAAGTCCATAATAATTATAGTTTAAAGAAGGTGAGATTTATTTCAATTCGGGAATAACAAGAATAGGCACAAAGGACCTTTTGACTTCTTCAATACTGTGACTTTTCTTCATTAGATCAGAAAGAAAACTCTTTGTTCTTCTTAACATAACCAAAAGATCATAATCGTTTACTTTAGTAAAGTGGACTAAGCTAAAGTCGATGTCGCTATTTTTTATAAGATAAATTTCTCCGATAAAATCTTTCAAATAATAGGTTACAAATGGATCAAAAGGGAAATCTGTTTCTTCTTTGTTATTGATGTGTATAATATCAATTTCCTTTTCTGATAATTCTAAGATTCTTCTAAGTAAGTGAAAGGCAGGTTCATTCTTAATAGTTTTGTTATCTAGCGCAAGTAGTACTCTTATAGGAAGTATTAATTCTGATGCACTCTCCGGAACTACTAGAATAGGTACTTTTATTTTTTTAATCAGTTTTACAGCGGTACTGCCATATATTCTGTTTTGTATGGCATGTCTACCTTGGCTACCAATGACCAAAATATCGATCATGTTTTCTTTTACATATTTTTTAATGGATTTAGCCGTCTTGCCTTCTACAAGGGAAGTGATAGGCGGCGCATCAGCCTTTAAGAGACCTACTATTCCGGCTAGTGTTTTAGCCATTTCGTCTTGATGTTTGCTCCAAGCTTTCATCCTTTCTTGCTTGGCAACGATTTTCGGCTTCAATGTTTTGGAAATCTTATACACATGTAGAATATGCAATCTTGCGTTAAGTAAGTTTGCCAATTTAACAGCATAACCAAGGGCTTGACTAGAGTGTCTTGAAAAATCAACAGTACATAGTAATTGCATGGATTTTTAGTTTTGAGAATCATTTAAGACTAGTAATGGGATATGAAGTCTATCTACCAGTTTGCTAGGAAGATTTTTTCTTATTATTTTATGTAGAAAGTTCATATTGCTTCTTTGCATGACTATCATATCTATTCTATAATTACTTGCATATTCCTCAAATGCATCTATTCTATTCTTGGCATATTCTATATTAAAAATTGTACTTTTTGCGGTTGAAGAGTCTACAAGTTGTTTTGCAGTTTCTTCAATGTCCAATTCATAAATGTCATCATTGGAAACATGTAAGCATCTTACATTGGGCTCAAACGGTTTCAATATTTCTAGAGCTTTATTTAGAATTTGAGGTTCCTGTATCTTAAGATTTGAAGCGAAAACAATATCATTAATCTCTTTGAAGTTGTAATTACAAGGAACCAATAGAGTAGGGCAAGGGGATTTGTTTATTATAGATTTGGATACAGTTCCGAATACTTTCTCTAGTGGGTTATGCTTGGTTCCTTGCGTCCCCATAATAACTAGATCAATCTTCAGATCACTTACCATTTCCCTTATTTTATATATTGGGTCCCCTACTACAATTGCTGTTTCAATGCTGTTTTTCGGACTATTAGTTGCATCCATTCTTTCCAATGCAAAGCTTTTGATCCTATCCAATTTATTAGTAGCAGTATTCCTAAGCTCTTTAAGTAGTACAGAATTTAGAATCGCAGCATTTGGCGATTCTACTATTATAGGACTCACTACATGAATAAGTTGAAAAATGGTGTCTGAATTCTTTGCAAATTCTAGTGCATACTCCAAAGCATGTTGAGCATTATCTGAAAAGTCTGTAGGGATTAATATTTTCATCATCATATTTGTTTTATACAAAGGTGTAATTAATCAATGTTTGAATATATGATAGAAGTCAATCATACAGATGATCTTTATTGGACGGTATGCTGGTTTACTTCCGGCAGCTTGCTTTAATTAGACGCTACACTAGCATATAAAAAAAGGAAATTCATTTAGCTAAGTGTGTAGGAAATCCAATTACTTCTTGTTTATATGAGTTTTTAGTTTATCAATAATACTAGAGCTTATGCTATCGGCGTAGGTGCCATAAGCATTTACTACGAGTCCTTTCACGTCTCTTTTTTTTGAAGAGATAACGTACAATACTGTGTCATCTGCTGGATCTGACATGCTATCAAAATGGTACCAATGTTCAATCTCAAATTCATCAGGAGATAGATGTAATGATGTTTTATTGCATTTTAAGCAATCCTTTTCAGTTACTAACGAAAAGTCCGTTGTATAGCCCAGTTGAATTAATGAGTTCATGGCCTCTGATAAAGTAGCATAATCTTGAAATTTCATTTCGATGTATTTTATATATGATGTATTGTTTTCCCTTTTGCATATTCGTTAATCGAATTACGCTTCTAAAGCTTTCACTCCTTTTTGATATGTGGAGTATACATAGATTGGAATATCCAATACCCCAAGTCTATTTTCTATTTCGGGTAATACATTTTCCCAGTCTAAAGCACCATATCCTGTGGCTAGTTTAGGAAGGGCTAGACTGGTAATGTTTTCTTCTTTGACCATCTTAACTAGTTCCTTGAGACAATGATTTACATGTGTTATAGAGGCTCTGCCTGGTCTTCCCTCATTGGTCTTAGCTGGTTCTTGCGTCATAAGGTTGAAAATTCGAAAACGGTTAACAGTTCCCCACATCCATACTTCCCCAGCTGATGGGTTTTCAAATCGACAAAAGTGCCTGAAATCCTTTGCCATGGCTGGATACCGTTCTCTTAAGCTCAGCGCCAATCCTCTATCAAAATGATCATTTGGAGCAACTCCATGTGCGATTGCCTGTGCTCCTGTTAATAGTATATCACCTTTTACCTCCTTTATCATATTTGTGTGTTTTTGATTATTCTAATAACACAAATATATAGTGATGACTTATTGTATATGTTGATGAAAATCACTTCAGATGGTGATATAAATCTAGTACTAATGCCATCCAGCAAACGGATAGTCAGATACCAGCTTTCAGGTGCAAGGTAGAGCGGCTTAGGTGTCTTGCGTAAGTATGGTTAGCTTAGGTTCTTCTTAGTTGGTTTCCCGCCTCTTTGAGTCGAACAGGCGCCAACGAAAGAGCTGATACGGATAGATCTAGAAACTCATTCCATTACCCAATATGCGGATAGTCAGTTTACTTTTGTTTGTAATTACATCAAAACTCCATCTTTCGCTTTTACAGCTGGCGGAAGATCTGTTTCTCCTAGCATTTCTCTTAGATCTATTTCTATGATTCGACACAATGACATCATAGGAATATCGTTAGCCATCCCTTGAAAAGGATTTTCGGTATAATCGCCTACAATCTCCATCATAACATACACCCAGCCAATGAGCGCGGTAATTGGTACGGATATCCATAGACCATATTCCCCAATTTTCATCAATTCAGGTATCATGCTAAAAGGTAGAAACATAATAAAAATTCCTACAAAATATCTGCTTAAGTTAGCATACTGCCTTGGCAAAGGAAATTTTTTTATTCTTTCATTTTTACCTTGCAAAGTGTAAAAACTGCGTAGTATATTTTCCATTTCCATATGACGGAAATCTTCAATCAGATTTTTCTTTCGTAGTTGGGTCAAGTCTCTAGATTGTTCATTGATGATTTGGGAGGCCGTATTCACATAGCCTATCAACCTATCGTGTTCATTTTCAGGTAGAAATAACTTCAGTTCCGTTCTAGTAATTTCATCATCTACCAGACCAATACCAAATTTCTCTTGGTACATTTTTGCTGTCTTGGCTGTATGTCCACCTTGACTAATATGCTCCCATGGTGTAGCCACAAGTAATTGACTCCTATGTGCATAGAGCCAACCTATGTGCCGGTAAATCAATCTTTTTTTAACGTCGTTAATTTCTTC
>CALJVI010000087.1 GCA_937974575.1 uncultured Saprospiraceae bacterium
CTTTCACTTAGACTTTATGATTAATGTTCCACAAGGAGCTAGTGCTTATTATAATTTTCAAGGTGAAACTAATCCTGGTGCTCAGTGGGTGTATAATGTATTTTTTACGTCAGATGGATTGATCAACTTTGCAGAGGGTGGAAACACAAGTATGATGGCTGCTACGTTTGTTCCAGACGAATGGACAAAGATGGATATTGATGTAGATCTTGACAATAATGTATGGGCATTTTCTGTAAACGGAGAGTGTGTCGGATCATTTCAAAATACTGACAACAATCTCGCTTCATTAAATTTGTTCCCTACAGCTGGAGATGACTATTACATCGATGATGTCAATATGAGCTATTCACCAGATCTGGTAGACATTACAACAGATGCTATGCTTACTTTAGATGCTAACGTGGCCATTGGTGTAGTCGGTGGCGGAAACCCTATCAGTGGTAAGGTTACCAATATAGGAAGTACATTGATAGATGGTTTTGATCTTACTTTTGCTTCAAGTACAGAGACTTTTAGCGACATGATAGAACCAGGGGAGTCAGTAGACTTTGTCATGGAGGCAAGCTCAGATATCAGTCTTGGTGTAAATGCAGAAGCAGTTATTTTGAGTAATGTAGATGGAGATGAGATCAGCTGTAACAATATCAGCACCATAGTTGGCGTATCCATAGATGTTCCTAGAGGTAAAAAATATGTAGCAGAGGAGGCAACAGGTACATGGTGCCAGTTTTGCCCAAGAGGTGATGTATTTATGAACTATATGAACGATACTTACAAGGATCTATTTATTGGTGTAGCTGTTCACGCTGGAGATCCTATGGATGTGATGGAGTACTCTATGGGACAAAGTAATCTTCCTTTTTTTGCAGGATACCCTAGTATTTTAACCGAACGTTCGGCATCTATTGATCCATTATCTCTAGAAGCGGACTTTGTTGCTAAGATCCAAGAACCTTCTCCAGCCGAAATCACAATTGCAGCATTATTTGATGAGAGCACTAGAGAGCTAAAGATCAATGCAAATGTAGAAGCGCTGTCTACTATTTTTCCTTCTGCTGGCTTGATCTTATTACTCACAGAAGATGGCGTGACGGGTACTGACGCAGGGTACAATCAAGTGAATGCTTATGCTGGTGGTACCAATGGTACTATGGGTGGATATGAGTTACTTCCGGATCCAGTACCAGCTGCACAAATGGTATACAATCACGTAGCTCGTGCTTTGATAAACGGATTTGATGGTGAAGACTTTGGGGAAGGTATGACAGCAGGTGATACCAAAACTTTAGCTTATTCATTTACTTTGCCAGATGAGTGGGATGCAGAGCAGATTCATATCGTAGCTATTTATAGAGACGCAGACGGCACTACGCCTACTGGTAACAAAGCGACTATCTTAGAAGCGGAAATGAATGATTTGAGCAGCACTATTGATCCTATCTTAGCAGCCAATACAGATGTATATCCTAATCCTTTTAGTGAAAGTACAAACGTAGTACTCGATCTACAGGAAGCAGCTAATGTAAGTATTGAAATTACAGATGCTGTAGGTAGATTGGTCATCTCACGTGACTATGGTATGCAGTCTGGTAAGAGTATTATCCCTGTAGATGCTAACCAATTGAGCGGAGGTATCTACTTTATCAATATCCTAGCAGGCAATTCTTTTACCTCTAAGCGTGTAGTGGTAAGTAAGTAAAATACTGCCATATAAAATATCAAAAAAGACTGTTTCTCTCAGGAGATGCAGTCTTTTTTTTTAGCCCTATGCATGAGTTTTTGTAGTCGGCGTGGCGAAAGCCAAAGCCCTAGATGGGAGAGGGGTAGCAGTGGCACGTAAGTACATAGCCGCATCATGAAGCCCAGCTCAGACTGGCTCGGAGAGACTGCCTGAGCTGATGGCTGAATAGGCGGATAGGTACTGGAGTAAAACGAATGACCCGGTGTCAAGTGATAACGATGACACTCCTCCGAATACAAGTCAAGAACCATAATTGCTTAAATACCAGTGTCGGTAAGATTTTTATTTGGGCGTGCCCACTGATGTTCGGCCAGAAAAAAGGCCTCCATCAGGGTCGGGCTTCTATGTTGCTTTCCAAGTAAAATAGCCATTTTTTTAGCCCAAAAGACAAAACAATTTAAGGCCGATATAAATCTCGGCAAAGAAAATGATTTTTCTCTCACCCAAAGTGAGAAAAATTATTTTCGCTGTTCCGAACTTTAGATAGTTGATTTAATTTAGTTGAACCTTCTATGAACAGTCTAGACAGAATCTGATCTTGACTAGCTGTAATATTTTATCATACTTAAATTAGTGGCTGAAATCTATGCAATTCAGTCTATGTCTAATTTTTACATAGCTGTAGCCCGGCCTATCAGTCCACAAGTATCATCTTATTTTAAATCAACTATTTTGATTTTATTATTCAGCGATTTTATATGGCTCGTTGTGGAGCCATATATATCGGATTCTACGAACAAGTTTCACCGCTATTTTTACTATTGCTTTATTTGAAGATTTCTTTTTTTTCAAATTTTCATATAGTGTACCAAGCTCAGGATCGTATCTTATAGCTACCCAAGCTGATTCAATTATGGCTCTTCTTAATTCTGACCTGCCTCGTTTTGTCATTTTACCCACTCTGAGAGATTCACCTGAATGATTTGTTGTAGGTACAAAGCCAATGTATGATAATAGTTTATCGGTACTCGAAAATCTATCCATTGATATTAATTCAAGCTTTAATTTTATACTGGTTAAAGGGCCAATTCCAGGTATTGACTGCAAAATCTTACACACTTTTTCGTGCCTATTTTCTCGCGATAACCTTCGTAGGCTTAGTAAGACTGAAGAATGTTCTTTTCTGATAAGATTCAACAAAGACAATTGATGTTTTAACGAAAATAGGTTTTGTGTCTCCGCTATATTACCTAGCCAATTAATAAATTTTTTTGACCAGTGCGAATTGTCCATGCACTCTGGGATATCTATACCATAGTAAAGAAGTGTGCTTTTAATTCTGTTTTTAGCTTGCCTTTCAGACTTGGCTATTTGTGTCCTAGCGCGTAATAAAGCACGATCTCTTTCCTCAGTTTCGGTAGGACAATAAATCCCTTCAAGTTCTCCACTTCTTAAAGCCGCTAAAATTTTTCTGGAATCTCTTTTGTCTGTTTTGAAAACACGATCCTTACCTGAGGTAGGGATATCAGCTGGATTAACAACCATTGTTTCAAAACCTAGTTCCTCTAACGCCCTTTTAGCCCAAAATCCACTAAAACCCGCTTCATAGGCACATTTTATCCTTGTTTCAGGATAATGTTTTTTGACGTATTTCGCTAAATTATCTACAAATGGTCTTTCAAACCTAACCCTCTTTTTATTAATAGATTCATTCCCAAACCTTACTTCCCAAGACTTTTTGTGAACATCGATACCCATAAAAATTAGGGGTTTCTCAATACTAGATTTTTTTGTATTTTTCATCTGCAAAATTTAATGTGTTAATGGTCTAAATTTTATTCACTTAAAATTAATGATCATTAACCATTTTATGCAAACATATAATCTATGC
>CALJVI010000088.1 GCA_937974575.1 uncultured Saprospiraceae bacterium
CATAATATAAATCAGATCAACACTACAGACTATGGTTATCAGCTGATCCTGATGAATGCAAGGGATCCAAAACTCCAAGGTCATCTAAAGATAATCATGCTTAAAAAGTTTGTAGATGCCTTGGTATTCAAAGCAGATAATCATGCGAAAGAGATGATTTTCTTATTGCCAGAAATAGACAAAGATTTGCAAGAGTCCGAGAAAAAATTCTTTACAGACAAAAACGAGATCGTTATAGAAGAGGAAGAAGACACCTGGGGTGTCGAAGTAAATCCATTTTTCAAAACCTTTATGCCTAAGCGTGTTTATCAGCGTCTACAAAAAAAGGATGCTGTTAAAATCAGTTTTATTGAAACAGAAAAAATCATCGAAAAAGGCAAAAAGAAAACTGATGACGTAGTAATGGTCATCAAAGAAGAGACACCCAAAGTAGAAGTAGAAGAGATAGTCGAGCCTACTCCTGAGCCTGTAGCAGTAGAAGAAAAGGAAGACGAGGATGATGGAATGCCTTCTTATTTCAAAGTGAAAAAGAAGAAACCTGTCGTAGAAGAGATAACAGAAGAAATCGTGGAGGAGGTCGTAGAAGAAGAATTTGAGGAACCTACAGAAGACTTATTCGCCGACGAAAGTGAGCTCGCAGAAGCACGGAATGACAATACTGAAGACAAGAAGGGTAAAAAGGAAAAGAAAGACAAGAAGGTAAAAATAGTCATGGAGTATGAAGTACTCATCAATGATTTTATCTTGAATGAGGATGGCACACATGAGCCAATAGAAAGAAGGCTCAATGTAAAGAACTGGAAAATGAGACAAGATGAGTCCGCTAGTAATCCAAATGAGGTGTACCAGATAGAGCTAGAAACCAATAAAGGTCCAGTATACGTCTACTTGAGCGCATCAAAAAAGATAACTAAAGTGGATTGCGGCGAAGTAGTCTACCTTATGCGTGGACTGTAACAGTCCCGTATGGGAATCTACTAAAAGCTAAATCCTATAGAAGCCTGCAAGCTCAAGTTTGTATCCTTGTCGTCTCTGAGGATAAGCTCTGATCCGTCTTTAGCTACCAGAGAACGATCTGCTCTTGAATTGGTAATATCTGCTAAGCCGTAGTTGATTCTTGCACCGACAAAAAGGCTTTTGTTGATAAAGAAATTAGCTGTAGCGTGTAGTCCAAAATCAAATCTGTTGAACAACCCAGTCTCTGCTCCTTCAGGAAAGTCGTAATATGCTTTTATCGTTTTTGGAATCTCTAGTGAAGTTCCATTGATAAGTCTCACCTCACTACCGTTTTCAGGTATCGTTTCCCCTACCTCATCTCTAAAGTATCTAAAATCCAAGCTTATCCCTTTATAGGCATCCTCCTCACTTTGGCTATCTTCTCTGAAAGACATCTCTCCTGCTGCGCTCGAACTAATCAATATAGCTGCATTCACACCCGCTGATAATTCAAACCACTCTAAGGGACGAACTACCACTGACACTGGTATATCTATGTATGCATTCGATATATTGAGATTCATTTTTCTAAATCCAGTTCTGGAAACTTTATCGCCACCCAAAAAAGAATTGAGATCTGTGTACGAAGGCCCTTCAAACTCATATCGTCCTCCTTTTTGAGAAAAAAGAAACTCTCCTCTGGCTCCGAAATATTCTGAAAACTTGGTATTGAATACGATCCCAAGGTGAAATCCAGAGTTTTGATCAAAGGACTCAAGATCTACATTGTCTAGCTGTTCAATATCTTCTGTATTGATCTTTGAAAAATTAAGTCCAGCTTTGAAACCATAGCTAATATCCTGGGCAAAAGAGTAGGATATACCAAAAAGGGACAAACAGATGAAGAGAAAAATATTTTTAACCATGAGAGGCTTGTAGTTGAATTTTTTTAATAAAAATAGTGCGACCAAACTCTAGATCCTGTCTGGGCATTTATGCATCCTTATAACGTGTCAAAATATTGCACGTTCGTTGGTTTCGCTTATAATATCTCTGCCCTGTGAATATTGATGCGAATATCGGTTTTTTATTGAAATCTGAATCGAATACGTCATTATTTTGGTCGATATGCCGATTTATTGCCTACATATTGTTAAAAAACTGCTAAATAACCGACAGCTATTGAGATTAGTGCTAATATGAGTTAACTTGACAACAAATTATATCCTATTTAATGAAGCATATATTACTATATCTGTTTTTCTGCATTTCTACTTGCACTCTAGCACAGGGGGTAAGTCAGAGCTTTGTTGCAGCAGATAGTTATGGAATAGCTTCTTCCTATGCGGACAATAATCCTAACATTAAGATTTTTCCCAACCCTACTGCGGACTTCATCACTGTTGAAGATGTCGACGGTGTAGTAGCAAAGGTCAGTATCTTCAATCTATTAGGAAAAGAGGTACAGTCTCATAGTATCTCTAGAACTCAGACTTTTGATCTTTTGAACTTTCAGAAAGGAATCTACCTGGTTCAGCTAAAAGATGAAAAAGGTCATGTGATACAAACTGTTCGTATCAAAAAGATCTAAGAGAGATACTTGCCTACGATCGGCAATCTTCTGCCCATTCCAAATGCTTTTCTAGATACACGCAAGACCGGTGCCGTTTGATATCTTTTGAATTCATTGATGTTCACCATTCGTAAGATTCTCTTTACTAATTTTGCATTGTATCCCATCTCGATGATCTCATCTGGTCCTTTTGTATTTTCTATGTACTCATAGAGAATGTCATCTAGTATATCATAAGGAGGGAGACTGTCAGAATCCTTCTGGTCTGGTCTCAACTCAGCTGATGGCGGCTTGGTGATAGAGTTCTCCGGAATAACTTCTTTATCCTTGTTGATAAACTTTGCAAGTGCAAAAACTTCTGTTTTGTATACATCTCCAAGAACAGAAATACCACCACACATATCTCCATAAAGTGTCCCGTATCCCACAGCCATCTCAGACTTATTGGAAGTATTGAGCACTATATTTCCAAACTTATTACTCATAGCCATTAGTAGCATCCCACGGATCCTTGCTTGAATATTTTCCTCGGTAACATTAGGTGTTGTCCCGAAAAAATGGGGATCCAACAATTCGCTATAGGATTGATAGACAGATGATATAGGCATGATGTCATACTGAATACCTAGGTTGGAGGCCAAGGCACGAGCATCATTGACAGAATGATCAGAGGAGTATTGTGAAGGCATCAAAATGCATCTTACATTATCTTTTCCAAGTGCCCTTGCTGCCAATACTGCGGTCACTGCTGAATCAATGCCGCCTGATAAGCCTAGAATCGTCTTCTTAAATCCTAACTTTTGGAAGTAGTCTTTGATACCTAGTACCAAAGCGTCATGAATCAAACTAATCTTGTCTTTTTCCTGCACCTTTTCTTTCTCATTATTGACAACATCCTCAAGATCAAAATACTGCAGCGCTTCTTCAAAAAATGGCATTTCAGCATGAATATTTCCATTGGGTGCGCCTACCAATGAGCCTCCATCAAACACCAACTCCGTCTGTGCACCTACATGATTGACATAAAACATCGGTACACCATATCTTTTCAGGTTTGCTTTCACGATATCTACTCTATCCTGTGCATGCTGATAGGTAAATGGAGAGGCACTCACATTGATCACGAAGTCTGGTTTTTGATCAATCACCTCGTCTAGTGGGCATACTGTATAGAGTGGATTCTCGTTGCCGATATTCCAGATATCTTCACATACAGTCAAGGCAATTTTTTTATCCTTGTATGTTACAAGCTGAAACTCATTGGCCGGTTCAAAATAGCGATACTCATCAAAAACATCGTAAGTGGGTAATAGCGCTTTGTGTTGGACATGCTGGACTTTCTTATTGGCCAAGAAGTAAGCGGAGTTGTATAGATCCTTGCCTTCTGGAACAGGGTTGCGAGAAGGGCTACCCACTACGATAGCAATATCAGCAGTCAAAGCAGTGAGCTTTTGGATAGCTTGGTCGCATAAACCAATGAAGTCATCAAAATCAAGAAAATCACGTGCAGGATAGCCACAGGTAGCCAACTCACTAAAACAGATGATGTCTGCTTTTTCTTTTTTAGCACTTTCTACCGCTTTTGTCATTTTATCCACATTCCCTTCAAAGTCTCCTATGTGGAAATTTAATTGTGCTATTGCTATTTTCATATTTCGTTTAACTTGTGTAATCCTTATAATGGGCCGCTAAAATAATAAGTATATAATTTCTACATGTTCTTTTTCCTTTTTAGCGTTGAAAAAATACCTGCACATAAAAGCACAACTTATTAATCCATCATTCCAAAGGTAGCATTATTAAAAATTTGTACCTTTGAAACTATGAGTAAATTCATAGTTTCAGCTAGAAAATACCGTCCAAATCTGTTTAAAGACGTAGTGGGCCAAGAACATGTAACCCATGTTTTGAAGCAAGCATTGTCTACAGGCAAGGTCGCTCAAGCTTTTCTTTTCACTGGACCTAGAGGTGTGGGTAAGACTACCTGTGCTAGAATTCTAGCAAAAACCCTGAATTGTCTCCAACCGAGCGAGGACTTTGAGCCTTGTAATACATGTACTTCATGCGCTTCTTTTGCTAATAATGCCTCTTTCAATATTACTGAGCTGGATGCTGCATCAAACAATGGAGTAGAACACATCCGAAGTCTGATAGAGCAAGTAAGATTTCAACCGCAGCAAGGAAAATGCAAGGTTTTCATTATAGATGAGGTTCATATGCTATCCCTTCCAGCATTTAATGCATTCTTGAAGACCTTGGAAGAGCCGCCGTCTTATGCTTATTTCATCCTAGCGACTACAGAAAAGCATAAAATCATACCGACTATTTTATCTAGATGTCAAATCTATGATTTTAAGCGGATCCAGGTTGGAGATATCGTTGCTCACTTAAAGGTTCTATCAGAAAAAGAAGGCCTCAAAGCAGATGATGATGCATTGCACCTGATCGCTCAAAAAGCAGATGGCGCGTTGAGAGATGCACTATCCATTTTTGACAGAATTGCTAGTTTGAGCAAAGATCATATCACTCTGGATATAGTCACAACCAATCTCAATATCCTTGATTATGACTACTACTTCAAGGTGGTCGACTACTTGTTGCTAGCAGATACTTCCAATATCCTATTGACCTTCAACAGTATCCTATCTCGTGGATTCGAGCCCGATATTTTCTTGTTGGGACTAGCGGAGCATGTACGTAATTTATTGGTAGCTAAACAAAAAGCAACTCAACCTCTACTCGAGGTTAGTGAAAAATTGGCAAAAAAATATATCCAACAAGCTGAAAATAGTAGCCAAACCTTCTTGCTCAACGCACTTCACTATTTAAATGAGTGTGACATCAACTACAAGATGGCAAAGAACAAGAAGCTACATTTGGAGCTTTACTTGATAAAGCTTGCCCATATCAATCAGGCTGTGCAGGTGCAAATGAGCCCGCCCACAATATCCGCAGAAAAAAAAACAGTTGACTTAAGCCAACAAGTCAAAGCGGTATCCACTGCCAACTTCAAGAATGCAGCAACTGTAAAGGAGAAAACGGTAGTACCTATAGCTACTCCTACAGTCAGCAAACCCATGGTAAGTGAACCGATAGAAACGATTGCAAAAGTTGAGGTGAAAGAAACTCCAGCTCCAAAAGAAGAAATAGTTCAAGAATCAAGAATTTCTAAACCTGTAGTAGCAAAAGCAAGTGCATCAGATACTAAGTCAAAACTGAGTGCCTTAAAAACGCCTTTATTATCTTTAGATAGTATCACGGAATCTGTACTTGAAGATGATGCTGATCAGAAATCTACAGAAAGGAAAGAACTCAATTTGGAAAATTTACAAGTAGCTTGGAAAGAATACAGCCAAAAAGTAGTAAGTAACTCTGTACGAACTACACTGCTGGATACTGATCTAAGCATTGTGGATGGTGCAATTATTTCAAAAGTAGGCTCCAAAGTATCTGCTGGCCACCTCCAAGAAGAATCCGATCTAATGCAATATCTAAGGACTTACTTTGGAGATGCAGGCCTTAAAAGGATGATTGAAATAGATACTGAAAAATTAGAGCAAAATAAAAAAGTCCAAAAAACGTATAATTCTAAAGAGATATTTGCTAAATTTTGCGAGAAAAACCCTTTTATGGAGGGATTAACCAAGGATTTGGACTTTTATCCAGATATGTAGATTGTAGAGACAACTATTTGACAATTATTAGAGTATTGGTTAGAGGTGCTTTAGCGAAGTAGTACTTTTATTCAACTTTTATCGTATTTCCGCCTTAGAACCTCAGTTGTTTTTCGATAGCATTTATGCGATAATTTAAACTAGAAATGGCAAAAGAGTAGGCACTCCGTTTTCTTCGCAACTCCTAAGGCCATTATTTGTTTAAAATAAAGTACAATTTAACATAGATATTAAACATAGATAACTATGACAGATCAATCTTATTGGTTTTTAGAAAACATAGATCTCCCTGCCTTATTATGCCCTAATAAACTTAGTAAAGCAAAAGTGCATGAGCATCAATCAAGAACCTTCAAAAAAGGAACTACTATATATCTGCCTGAAGACGATTCAGACAAGCTATTTTTTATCAATGAAGGAAGAATAAAAATAGGAATATACGGTACTGCTGGAAAAGAAATCATCAAAGCTATACTTGGTAAAGGAGAAGTTTTTGGAGAATTGGCTCTAGTAGGAGAATCCAAAAGACGCGACTTTGCATATGCTCTAGAAGAAACCAGTGTCTGTGTCATCACTATGGATGAATTACAATCTCTCATGCTTGAAAATACTGGCCTACAACTTTTCTTGATGAAAATAATTGGCCGACGAGTGATGACTGTCGAAAAAAGATTGGAGTCTCTAGTATTCAAAGATTCTCGCTCTCGTATAGTAGAATATCTACTAGAACTGGCCAAAACCAAGGGTCAACGTGTGGGTTATGAACTGCTGGTTAGAAAATTTAATACTCATCAAGAAATCGCAAACTTGACTGCAACTTCTCGACAAACCGTAACTACCATACTAAATGAGTTGCGCGGAAAAAACATCATCACTTTTGACCGTAAGAGGCTCTTGATTAGAGATTTGGAAGTACTGCAAAAAGAAGCGCTCGTTACTGTTTAAAACATGGGCATAAAACCTATCTTTGAGCAAAAGATAGTACTGTGTATAAGTTGCTGAAGCCCTTTGTGTTTTTACTAGATCCTGAAAAAGCACATCACCTGACCATTTCATTATTGCGTGTCTTGCGCAAAATACCCTTGCTTGGTTCCCTTGTTATAAAAAGCTGGCAATACGAAGATCCTTTGTTACATAGACACTTTATGGGACTGGACTTTCCTAATCCCGTAGGTTTGGCTGCTGGTTTTGACAAAGATGGAAAGTACTTTGAAGATATGTGTGCCCTTGGATTTGGATTTATTGAAATAGGCACCGTCACACCCGTCGGGCAAGCAGGCAATCCTACACCTCGGCTATTTAGGCTCATAGAAGATGGCGGAATCATCAATAGAATGGGGTTTAACAATGAAGGTGTCGAGTCTATGGTACATCGCTTGAAAAATAGAAAAAACACTAAAATTCTCATTGGAGGAAACATAGGAAAAAATAAACTCACCCCCAATCAAGAGGCAGATCAAGACTACTTGAAATGCTTCGAAGCACTGCATGATCTAGTAGATTACTTTGTGGTGAATGTGAGTTCTCCCAATACTCCCAATCTCAGAGACCTACAAGACAAAGAGCCACTGACTGCTCTACTGAAAACGCTGCAAAGTAAAAACAGTACATACGCTAAGCGCAAACCTATACTCCTAAAGATAGCTCCTGACTTAACTAATGAACAATTGGATGACATCTTAGATATTGTCAAAGAAACAGACATTGAAGGACTGATAGGCACCAATACGACTATAGCTAGAGATGGTCTCCAGACGCCTGCGACTAAGATTTCCAAAATTGGAAATGGTGGATTGAGTGGTGCGCCTCTGAGAGTAAGATCTACAGAAGTGATTAAATACTTGGCTGATCGGATGGACAAACAAAAAATCATTATCGGTGTAGGTGGGATCAGTAGCGCCGCAGATGCTATAGAAAAGCTAGATGCAGGTGCCTCCTTAGTACAAGTATACTCTGGACTTATCTATGCTGGCCCTACCCTGATCAAAGACATTAACAAGGCTCTTGTGACTCAGGCCAAAAGGAAAAGTACCGCTACAGCAAGCTAGGTACTAATAGACTACATCCAGGTATAAGCACCTTTTACTTTTCTACACATCCTCACAATCGGCGTACCGAATAGGTAAAGCCCTGCAAGCCGGAGGCGCGCAAGAGGCAAGTGGTGGTAGTGGGGACCGCATATTTTCATGCGGGCCGGAACGGACGACACGACCACGCCGTAGGCAAGTGGGTGACCCCAAATCATGTAAATTATATGTTATAACTCCAGACTTCACATAAAGCTCTAGCCTCATATGTAACATGCTGATAAAAACGCTGACTCTGTTTGGCATCTTTTTGGCAGTATGTGAAGTACTCACCTTAGGGTACTCCTCCCGTCATATTGTTTAATAAAATCGCATATAACATGGAGGGTAGTCAAACTTCAATTCTTAAAGACACACGCATCTGGATCGTAGGCATATCTATGTTTTTGATTATTATGCTGACATTGATAGCAAATTGGGAGATGATATACATAGTTTGGAATTAGATTTGTAAGAGCTATATTGTAAGTATTAGCTCCTAAATTTAATAGTAAACTATCATGAAAAACCTATTCACTCTTCTCATGGCACTATGTCTATCTGTAGTCGCCGTAGCACAAGAACCTGTGCAAAGATCACTAATAACTAAACGTACTGCTACCTGGTGCAGCAATTGTGGTAACTGGGGTTGGGCTTTCATGGAAGGCCTTATGGAGGACAATGGGGATAAAGCTACATATATCGGCGCACACTATAGCGGTGATTTGCAAACAGATCCAGGTATAGCATTTACTGATCAATTTGGCGGATCTGGTCAGCCTAATTTTTTCTTTGGTGAAAATAAATTGAGTGTAGGAAGTAGTTCATACCCTACTCAACAAATCATGTTGAAGCAATTGATAGATGAAGCCTCTGCGATCGCACCCATAGCCAATACTGCTATCCTAGAAGGAGATACAGCAGATGGAAAAATCGAAATGACTGCACGCACTCAGTTTTATCAAGAGGCAGAGGGCGAGTTTTATCTTAGCATACTCTTACTTGAAGACGGAGTCGTCAACAATCAAGCTGGACAAGGGCCCAATGCTGTACACAAGAATGTACTGCGTGGATCGGCTACTCAAAGCGTGTTTGGAGATGCACTAGCGAGCGGAGCAATTGAAAAAGATGCTTCATTCCTTACCCCTTTCTCTATAGATCTAGATCCTAGTTGGAATGTGAATAGTCTAACTTTAGCTTTTATCATTTGGAACAAAGTAGGCAATGAATACACATTTGTAAACACATATAGTACGAATGAGATATTCAGCGTTGTATCCTCCACAAGGCTACAACTGTCTAAAGATGCGTATACCTTAAATACAAATCTAATACCTGAAAGTGCACAACTGGTCATTGGTAATAATGGTGTATATGGTGAGGCTATTGTTCAGTTGATCGACATGCAAGGAAGACTAATAGAAACCATCTGGAATGAAAGAATCAATGCAGCGCAGACTATGCAAATAGAGAACAATGGACATGCTGCTGGAACATATATGATCAAGATCCAAATAAATAATAAAACAGCAACGGAAAGAGTCGTGTTCTTACACTAGAGATTTGAAACAGCAACTCTAAAATTCCTTAATCTTTTACGATTTTTAGGCTTAGATCTTTGCTCGTAGGAGAGTGCGTCAAAGCACCAGAAGAGATATAGTTGACACCCGTGTTGGCTATATCTCTTACTGTTTTGAGGGTAATCCCGCCAGAGGCTTCTACTTCATACTGTCCATCAATAATTTTGACTGCTTCGGCCATTTTTGGAATCTCAAAATTGTCCAGCATGATTCTAGTGACTACATTTTTTCCAACAGCCATAGTTTCGCGCATCTCTTCGAAGTTTCTTACTTCTACAGTAACGCCTAGCTTCATACTATTTTGCTGGAAATATTCTTCTACTTTTTTGACTGCTTGAGTGATACTTCCATTGGCATCTACATGATTGTCTTTGATCATGATCCAATCGTACAAGCCGTCTCTATAGTTGGTACAACCACCGATACGTACTGCCCATTTTTCAAGAAAGCGAATAAGTGGTGTCGTCTTTCGTGTATCAAGAATAGTCACTGGTAGTCCTTCCACAGCTTTTTGAAACTGTCGACTCATGGTCGCTACTCCACTCATGCGTTGCATAGCATTGAGCAGCAGTCGCTCTCCTTTGAGCAAGGCTTGGGAATGCAAAGTTGCATAAAAGGCAATGTCGCCATAGACTACTTCATCGCCATCTTGCTTGAGTAGCTCTATCTCTACACTTGGATCTACATACTTGAGCACTTCTTGCGCAAGCTCTACTCCTGCAAGCACACAGTCCTCTTTGACTAGCAACTTTGCTCTGTCTTTGTTTTGCGAAGGAATGCAAGCCAGTGAGGTATGATCCCCACCCTTGACATCCTCTTCCAATCCTTGCTTGATAAATGCCTGTATCTGTTGCTGTAGAATATGATCCATGAAAAGTAAAATAAATTGTTGTGCTTAAAATAATACTCCTATACGTAAAGTGATACTACCCATTTTGACTTTGCTGTCTTCGCGAACGACATCGAAGTTATCATCTGATGGATCGACAGGATCATCTCCTCCATCTACAAATGTGGCTTTAGTGGCATCGTTATCCGTCATATCTATGAAGCTATTGTGGTAATACAATCCACCGATAAGTACTGCATTGGAGGTAATCGAGTATTCAACTCCTCCTCCAAGTCCCCAGCCAAGATTGATAGGTGTAACATCCTTGTTGATATCCAAATCTGTTTCATCAATTTGTCCTCCTAAGATAGAGCCGCGTGATTGTGCTCTAAAGCTCAGATTGAAAATCGGAATCTCAGCAAAATATCTAAAGTAACCTATTTCATCTGTACGCATTTTTAGACCTACAGGAATCTCAATGTATTGGATTTTGTATCCAAGATTAACATCATCTGGAAGAGGCATTGGACCGCCTTCGTTCAAATTTGGATTGTTAAGCTTCGATTTGCTAAAGAAGTTTCCGCCTGTTTCATGTACAAGGTTGCCTCCTTGCCCAAAAGCAAATCCTAGTCCACCAGTAAAAGCATATCTTTCTGCAAAGTAATATTCTCCCATTACACCCAGCTTGAGACCAATATTTGACCCATCTCTATTGATGGTATTGTCATTACTATTGATCCATGTGAGATTAGGACTAACTTGAAATCCAAATCTAATATCGTTTTGCGCATGGATAAGAGATTGAAATCCAAGGGTAAAAATCAAGATAATAAAAGCAATTTTTTTCATGCAATTGAGTTTTTGATTCTATAACATTATTACTATACATTTGTCTAAACGTATGGCAATTGAAAAAGTGGGCTTTATGGCCCAAAAATTTCTCAAAGTTAACTTTAATGTCTAAAAAGCTAAAAAATAAATTTTCGCATCATTCAATATCCATTAATGCCCTGTTTTTAGGCATTTTGATTGGATTTACATTCATTTCCTGCGGAGACACTGTGGATGCACCAGATGTATCTGCAATAGAAGTAGATGTCGACATCATCCGATATGACCAACTGTTTCAAAATATGGATACCCTCCAAATAGAAGCAAGTCTGGGTACTCTGGAGCAACAATATCCTTTATTTACACCTCTTTTTTATACCCGAATTCTGCCACTTAGTAATCCGCAAAACCCTGCCGATAAAGTACAACTAGGAGAAAATATCAGCAAGTATATCAAGGATGAATTTGCTCAAAATCTATACGACACCGTACAAATCGTCTATCCGCATCTAGAGGATGTAAAAGTTGATTTGGAGGAAGCATTGAAATATTTGAAATACTATTTTCCTAAGACTGGCAACTACAATGTTTATGCTTTTATATCTGAGTTTGGATTTCAGACTTTTATCACCGATGATCAGAATGGGAAAGAAGGGCTGGGATTAGGTTTAGATATGTTTTTGGGAGCCGATTATCCATACAAAGCATTAGTTACCAAGAATGCCATTTTTTCTGATTATATCACTCGCTCTTTTAATAAAGAACATATTGTGAAAAAATTATTAGATGCGATTATCGATGATCTATCAGCAGGCAGTATGGGCGAAAGATTACTAGATCGTATCATCGCTACAGGCAAAAAACAGTACATCCTAGACAAAGCGATGCCATATACCTCAGATACTATAAAATGGGAATACAATAAGGCTCAGATGGATTGGGTCATCAACAATGAAGCTAATATCTATGTGCACATCTTAGACCAAGAGCTGCTGTATGAAACGAAATCTAAAAAGATAAAGTCCTTGGTCGATCTAAGTCCAAATTCTAAAGGCATGCCCAAAGAAGCTCCAGGGAGGACGGCCAACTATACTGGGTATAAAATAGTAGAAAAATTCATGTCCAGAACGAACATCTCATTGGACAGCTTACTGCGTATACCGGATGCTCAATACATCTTAGACAACTCTAGGTACAATCCACTGAATAAGGGATAATCTCTCCATATCAGCTTATCTATCCTTTTCATTAAGCTTTGGACCTAAAAATCTTTCTCATCCCTTGAATTCTAAATGGTATAAAAGCAAAAAGTTTTTATATTTGATTGTATCAAAAACACATATGATGGCTGAAAAAATTGTCCCTGTAGTGGATCTTGCTAAATTTACTCATGGCTCTGAAGCAGAAAAATCTAACTTCATTGCTAGTCTAGGAAAAGCCTTCCATGAAATAGGATTTGTAGCTGTGAAAAATCATGGAATCCCTGCACACCTCATAGATGGTTTTTATATGACCGCGAAGGAGTTTTTTGGAATGAATGTAGAAACCAAAAGAAACTATGAGGTCCCTGGTCTAGCTGGGCAGCGAGGATATACGTCTTTTGGTAAAGAACATGCAAAGCAATCTCAAGTCGCAGATTTGAAAGAATTTTTTCAAATTGGGCAAACAGTAAGAGATGACGATCCTATAAAGTCCCAATATCCAGATAACGTAAACGTAAAAGAAAACCCCCTCTTTGGATTCATGGGTACTCATCTGTATTCTAGTTTTGAAGTCGCAGGAGCCCACTTGCTCAAAGCAATAGCAATATATCTGAAACTGGGTGAGGATTACTTTGATACTAAGATTCACAATGGAAATAGCATACTGCGTGCCATACACTACCCTCCTATCCGGGAGGAGCCTAAAAGTGCTATTCGTGCAGAGCAACATGAAGATATCAACTTGATTACTCTACTAGTAGGTGCTTCAGCTGGTGGATTAGAGTTGTTGACTATGGACAATAAGTGGGTAGCTGTAGTTCCAGAGGAAGATGAGATTGTGATCAATGTAGGAGATATGCTCCAAAGATTGACCAACAACTATATGAAATCAACAACTCACCGAGTAGTCAATCCGCCTAAAGAGCAGTGGCATTTGCCAAGATTATCTATTCCATTCTTTTTGCACCCAAGATCGGACATGGACTTAACCTGCTTAGATAGATGCGTTACTGAAGATACTCCTTTGGCATATGAGCCAATCACGGCAGGAGCCTATTTAGATGAGCGTTTGAGGGAAATTGGCTTAAAAAAGTAGCGTTTGACGCATATTTCTTCTATTTGATCGTTATTACTAAGCAGGATTGATGAGATTTGAGTATTTTTGTGAAAAGAAATCAACATGCATAGTATATTTTTATTTGCTGGCTTACCTGGTGGGATGGAACTCGTAATAATCCTTTTTGTAGTACTCTTGCTCTTTGGGGGCAAAAAAATTCCTGAGTTAATGAAGGGTCTTGGCAAAGGCATTAAGGAGTTTAATAATGCTCGTGCTACCATTGAGACTGAAATCAAAGAAGGTATGAAGGACTCTGATAAAAAGAAAATCGAAGAATAGGACTACTTTCCTACACTTACACAACAGCAATAAAAAAGCAGTGCCCTAAGGGCACTGCTTTTTTATTGGACGATATACTTCTCGATGGCGTCTAGATTCCAATCGATAACCAGGCCACCAGCTAGTCGCTTGGCAATCTCCTTACCATAGAGCACCTCACACAGATACAAAGCAGCTTCAAAAGACTTGGCTCCTCCAGCAGAGGTAATATACTTGCCATCATGTACAAAAAGGACCTTATCTTTTACTTTCAAGTGCGGAAACATCTCTTTATACTTAGGCACATCAGATGGGAAAGTCGTAGACACCACATCATCTAGGATGCCTGCTTTGGCCAGTACAAAAGCACCATCACAATGCGAGGTAACATACATAGCTTCTTGATCTATTTTTTGGATCCATTGAATCATGGCCTCATCTTCCAGATCGGTATCTAAGTGATGCTCTGCACTAGGCACCACCAATATATCTATCTTGGGAAGTACCTCCTTAGTGTAATCAAAGTCAGGTAGGATATACATTCCTTCAAAACTGCGGACAGGTTTTAAGGAGTTGGCTACTATGAAGGTATTCATAGATTTGATCCCTTCTCTGTATATGGTATGCTGAAAAATATCAAATGGAGCAGTCAGTTCTGTATTATACACCCCATCCATCACCAAAAAGGCAACATTATAGCGATCTGGCTCTAGGGTAGGCTTTTCTTTTTCAAAAATATTCTTGCTCACTTGACAGCCAAAAAAGCTAAGAAGGAGCAATCCTGTCAAAAACAACTTATAAAAACGGGATACTTTCATGATATTTCACTTTATAATCTAAGCTACGTCCAAAATTAGTATTTTTAGGGCTTCAAATGGATATAAAAAACAACAGTCAGAAACTTATACTTGGGCTCAAAGTCAAACACCTTAGAACCCAAAAAGGATACTCTTTTTCTAAATTGTCTGAAATCACCGGGCTTTCTGGATCTTATCTCAATGAGATAGAAAAAGGAAAGAAATTTCCCAAAGAAGATAAGCTCAAGAAATTAGCAACAGCATTGGAAGTTCCCTACAAGGATCTTACCTCTCCTCAGCTTACAGGCAATATGGCTCCACTAGCAGCCCTCCTTAAATCAAATTTCCTCAATGAACTCCCACTAGATTTATTTGGTATTGAACTCAACAAAGTCGTAGAGATCATTGCCAATTCTCCAGCCAAGGTCGGTGCATTCATTTCTGCACTAGTAGAGCTTTCGCGGACCTACCAAATGAAAGAAACCAATTTTTACTTCCTTGCATTGCGTGCTTATCAGGAAATGAATTTGAACTACTTTCCAGAATTGGAGTCGGCAGCGGATAAATTCATTGCTAAGTACAAACTTCCAATTGGCACTCCGGTCACAGCAAGATTTCTAGAAGATATACTTACGGACAAGTTTAACTACAAGGTAGATCGCAACACACTACAGCAAAAGATAGAGCTCAAAGACGTTAGATCTATAGTCAACAATAAAAAGAAGATAATTTACCTCAATCCGAGACTCAATGAAATGCAGCAAACTTATCAATTAGGTAAAGAGCTAGGATTTCAATATTTGAACCTCAGTAAACGTCAGCATAGCTCGGCGATGTTTAAGGTAAACTCTTTTGAAGAAGTACTTAACAACTTCAAAGCAGCCTACTTCTCTGTATGTATCCTTATCAATAAGGAAAGCCTACTCGTAGATCTGACAACATGGTTCAAGCAGAAAACACTAGATCCTGTTTTTTTATTAAATATCTCTAAAAAGTATCGGGCTACTTCCTCAGTATTGTTTCAGAGATTCAATGTACTACCACAATACTTCGGTATACAGAAGATATTCTACCTGCAAGCAAAGCATTACCCTGAGCGAGATGCCTTCGAACTGCAAAAAGAACTACACCTCAGCAAGAAACACCTCCCTCATGCAAACTTGATAGCTGAGCACTATTGTCGACGGTGGCTTGGCATCTCTAGCCTCAATATGCTCAAAGCTCATCCTGAGGTCCCTGAGATATACCAAATACAAAGATCTAAGTACATCGGTACAGAAGACGAGTATTTGGTGTTAACCAACGCTCGAAAGTCCAACTCTGGACTACAAACCAATACCAGTGTCTCTATTGGCATGCTTCTGGATGAAAATGCTAAGAAGACTATTCAGTTTATCAATGACAAAAATATAATACG
>CALJVI010000089.1 GCA_937974575.1 uncultured Saprospiraceae bacterium
TCGAACAATAAGGATACTTCGAACAATAATCCTTCCTCCAGTAATAAGCCCTCCTCTAACAATAAGGATAGTGGCAGCAATAAATCTTCCTCAAATAATAGGTCTTCCTCAAATAAAAAGAAAGAAACTATTGAAAATAAGCCGTCCGTAAATAATAAGGATACCTCTAGCAACAAGTCTCCGTCTAGCAATAAAGATACAGCAGACAATAAGTCTTCTGCTAATAACAGGTCCTCTTCAAATAATAAAAAAGAAGCTATTGATAATAAATCTTCTGTAAACAAAAAAAACAGCTTAGATACTAATCCGAAATCTGATACCTCAAGTCCTAAAAAAAAAGGAACGCCCGCAACAAAGGTGAAGAAGCAAAAAGAAGAGGTGCCTAAAGCGAAAACTAGTAAGCGAAGAGCGAGTACTAAAAAGCCCGCTAATAAGAAGAAGAGCCCTCCTGTAAAAGTGCAAGACAAAGCAGAAAAACTCAGCCCTAAGCCTAAGAATCAAACGCCAAAAAAGAATACTAAACCTAGTCGTGCACCCAAACGTAAAGTTCCAGATGTGGACCCTTCGATAGATGACTTTAGTTACTAAGGGATATTCATGTTTGAAAACTTATTAGATGTATATATTTATCTAAATAGTCTATCAACAGTGCGTCAGAATTGTGCATATAGTTGGGGATAGTAAAGAGGATATAGTCCGGAAAACTTTATTGTTTGGTAAACTTCTCTGTCAATATTCCGTCCACAGTACTCATGCGAAGAAAGTATAACCCTTTAGGATATGCGCCTGCATTGATCTGTGTGGAAGTTTCTCCTGCATCTGAAAGAATAGATTGAGTAAACAACAGTTTGCCATGTATATCAAAGATAGAAAGCGCCACCAATTCGGGACGATTTAGAGCATACCTTACCGTTACTTCGTCATCTACAATAGTAGGCGTCAAGCTAAGTTGAGTTTCTTCAATGGACAGGAGCTCTTGACTAGAAGTAACAGTTCCAATGTACTCAAAGCTCACCTCACCTCTAAATTTGAAATCTGTATTGTCAAAAAGTATGAACCCATCGTTTGTTGTGAGCAAAATTTCACCAAATAGCATGCCGTCACCATAATCATCAACTATGACGAAAGTAAAGCAATCGTTATTTTCTAAAGAAAATGTGATTTCATTGGATTGCTCTGATTCTATGATAGTCTCTGGAATAACTTTTTCTCCAAGACTGTTTTCAACCCACCACCTGGTGTTATCATAAGCAACCCAAGTATCAGGGGCTACCAATAAAGTCAACTCACTGTTGACTTCTTTTGCATGCTTAAAAGTGATGGACTGTTCATTATTAGCGAGCACATCGTCTTGCGTTAATATTTGCACAGAAACTATCTCGTTCTCTTGTACATCGGCTAAACCAAAGGTCCCCAAGTTGACATCAATATTTTCTCCTGGACTAAGATCGACAACACAGTGATGTGTATTAAAAATAGTTCCATCTACCAGCACCGCCTCCAGCTCGAATGTGTTGACTATTTCTGTCCCACTATTAAGAACTTCAACTTGGAGCTGTATACTATCACATATCGCAACATCTTTCTGGTTTGTCTCTATGATCTGTAGATCCGAAACATTATATATCGTGTTACATTCTTGTAAAATTTCAATTATTTCATCTAAATCATTCTGATAGATATCTGCAATGATTTCTTTAGAACTAGGACATATTACGCTAGAAGTAGGTACTCCATCTACAGCAAAAGCCTGAGTAAATTCATCGCTAACTTCTGATAGATTTAGGATAGGGAAAGGTACTCCTTCCGTCCAATCTCCAAAAGAGGAATCACCATATAGACTTTCAATGCTTGTATTTTCATCTGCTTCTATATATAGAATTTCCAATTGATCAGTGCCATCTGGTCCATATGTACTATAAAGCTTATGAAGCATCTCTTGTTTGTGCAGGCCCCAACAAGCGGTGCACCAAGTAGCGAATACGTCTACGATGACCACTTTGCCTTCATCAAGATAAGAATGCAGATTACGCTCTATTCCATTGATGTCTGTGGCAACAATATTTGGCACCTGTTGAGCAGAACAAAGTCCGAAAATGAATATATATGATATTGAAAGGAAAAATCCTTTAATTCTAGACATTACCAATGATTTTCAATGTGTTGTCGGGTACAAATTAGTATGAATTTATCTTAAAAGCACTAAATCTCCTTTAAAATTCTCAATATGTCCGTCAACAAATTCAATTTTAGCCATGTATACATAAACACCTGGATTTGCGGGGACATTCTTTAAGGTGCCATCCCATCCAAATAGCTCATTACTCACAGGAAAGTTATTATTTTGAAATACTTGGTTGCCCCATCTATCATATAGGTCTAGAGACAAAACTCTAGCGATATTGGTAGTCCCGTTGATATAATAAATGTCGTTTATACCGTCACCATTTGGGGAGAATGCGCCTGGAAAATAGGTTTCATAATATTGCTCTACCTCAATGACCACATTGTCCGAGACATCACATCCAGCCGTATCAAATGCCTTGAAAGTATATGTTGTTGTTTCCGTAGGGAATACTACTTGATACAGACAAGTATCGCAAATAGTGGTCAAGCTATCTGAACTGGTCCAAGAATAAAAAGACACTTTGGAAAAATCGGATACTTCTGCTTTAATGGGTGTACTTTCTCCTAGTTGTATGACCTTGTCCCCTTGTGCATCTACTTTTACAATAGAATTGAGCACTTCCAAATCAACAGTGACTACACTATCACAACCATTGATAGTAGTAAAGAACTCTGTAAATACCCCATTGGTATTCAAGGTTTGAGTTCCGAGAATATACTCTTCACGCATACATATCGTCTCACTGAGAAATATATCATAGGTAGGCAATATCGTAAGATTGGTAATCACTGTACTATCGCAGTTTTGTTCCGTAATAAAAAGCTCCGAATAAACTCCTTCTTCCAAAACATCTTGTTCGTTCAACTGAATCGGTTCATTATCACAGATACTTACAAAGCGTGTCGTCGTTATTTCTGGAATCTCAAAAGTATATGGTGCTGAGAGCTTGCACTCGCCATCAAGAGAAGTAACCATTATCTGATAACTAGCAATGTCTTCTTGCTCAGTAGGTATGATATAGTCTTGGTTCGTTTCTCCATTAATAGCGACACCATCTTTGTACCACTGATAGGTGTCTCCTACTTCTATACTAGGCAGATCTAAGGAAACATTATTCATACAAGGATGTCCCGTAACGGAGGGTTGCTCACCAAACTCTACCGTTTTTTGAAGAATGAGATTATCAAAGTAGTAATAATGGTTGAAGGGGTTCTCCTCACAATTCGCTCCAATCACAATGACATTTAAGTTTCTGCTTGGACGAAATTCAATATTTGTATTTACCCATTCATTTTGACCAGATACTATAGTAGACCCTAAAATCTCGTAGCCTTCAACATTCATAGGGCAGCCTATTTCGTCATTAGTACCACCATATGGCAAAATACCATCATTTTGATTCGTGGAGAAAGCTCCATAAATAAAAAGTTCGAACTCGGGTGATGTCGAGGCGCTTAGAAAGCCTACCCACATATTTAAAGTATATAAGGTGCCATCTTCCATGGGTTCGAGTAGTCTTGTACCAGTACTCTCTTTGAAATTAGGCTTAGATGGCTTACCATTTCTAAAGCCTACACAACCTCCACCATCGGGCATTGGTAATGGCACTTGCCCACCAACTAAAGGATGCTGTAAGAAGCCACCACAAGTATGCATATAGTCGGTGGATGCTCGACTGGCCTGTCGCCATGGAATAGCAAGTTCTAACTGATTTTCATTATTTGGACAATCCGTTTGATCTTCAAAAGAAGGGTTTGGGATCAAAGAAGTTGGCAAATCTATTGGACAATCACAATCATCATCGTTGATATCAATTAAACCATCTCCATCATCATCTATGCCATTATCACATATTTCCACCATCTGTGCATAAAGACCATTTGTTTCTACCGTAAGTTGTAAAGTGAAAAATGTGAGAAATAAGGCTAATAATCGAATCAAAATTTCTATTTTTATTTTATTAAGCTCGGACACGTTTATTCATAGTGTCTGTTTTAGTCTTTAGTGAAACTAAAAGATTGATTTCGTGGAGTAATGACAAGATATGGATTATTTAAGTCAAGAGTTCGATATGAATTCTTATTATTGACACATAACATACAAAACCAACACATCTAATGGGTGAAATGATCAAATCGTTTTGCAAAAACTGCAATTACAAACAAGACAATCTAAGTATCGGACATGGCTTTGACTTTACAAGAGGCTCCATGATGCCTGCTTTTTGTGAAGC
>CALJVI010000090.1 GCA_937974575.1 uncultured Saprospiraceae bacterium
TCTCTTATTTTATACATCACAATGATACCAAAAAAACAAATGCCCCTTGAGTTACAAGAAGCATTTGAAAAAACTATTATGAAAAATTATTCTACTCTATTTGTCTGGACTACTATTAGAAAGATCCTATCCAAGAATAAAAAAATCCACCTTTATCAGCAAAAGAGAGGTAGTACAGATAAGCACTCTATTTTAAAATCTCTTAGAAACAGAGACCCTAATTCATGCTCACCTCCTTTTCCCTCGGCTTACGAAAAACCAATTCATCCTCAAATGCATCCAGTATGATCTTACTCCCGCGTTCTACCCTATTGTGAAGCAACTCCTTTGAAAGCGTATTCAATACTTTCTTCTGAATCACCCGCTTCACAGGTCGAGCACCAAATTCAGGATCATAACCAGCTTCCGCTAAGTACCCGATCGCCTGCTCCGAAAAGCTCAAATCAATTTCTTCTTCTTGTAACTCCTCCTTCAAAATACTCAACTGAATCTTGACAATATCACGAATATGCTTTCTAGACAATGGCTCAAAAATCGCCACCTCATCTATCCTGTTCAGAAACTCTGGACGGAGCGAAACTTTCAATAAGTCCATCACTTTTTTCTCAGACCGTGCGATTACAGCCTCTCTATTAGTATCATCAAGATTTTCAAACTCCTCACGAATCAGCTCCGACCCAAGATTGGAAGTCATGATCACAATCGTGTTTTTAAAATTAGCAACACGACCTTTATTATCCGTCAATCGACCATCATCTAACACTTGCAATAGTACATTAAATACATCAGGGTGTGCCTTTTCTATTTCATCCAACAAGACTACAGAGTATGGCTTTCTACGCACCGCCTCTGTCAACTGCCCCCCTTCGTCATACCCGACGTAGCCAGGAGGCGCACCTACTAATCTTGCCACAGAATGCTTCTCTTGATACTCACTCATATCTATGCGGGTCATCATGCTATCATCATCAAATAAATACTCAGCTAATGCTTTCGCCAATTCTGTTTTACCCACTCCTGTCGTTCCTAAAAACAAGAAAGATCCAATCGGCTTTTTCTTATCTCCCAGACCCGTGCGGCTTCTGCGTATCGCATCCGCTACCAAGGTAACCGCTTCGTCTTGACCTACCACCCGCTGATGAATTTCCTCCTCCAGATGGATGAGTTTCTCCCGTTCTGTCTGCAGCATTTTACTTACTGGTATCCCCGTCCACTTAGCAACAATAGCAGCGATGTCTTCAGAGTCAACCTCCTCTTTTACCAGTTGGCTGTCTTTATTTTGCAGTTCTACTATTTTCTTCTGATGATCGACAAGCTCCGCTACCAATGCAGGCAATCTTCCATATTGAATCTCCGCTACCTCACTAAACTTCCCTTCCCGCTCTAGCTGCTTTGCTTCATTTCGCAAATTTTCTATTTCTATCTTTTTCTCTTGCAGACCGAGCACTACACTTCGCTCATTTTCCCACTGCGACTTCAGCGCATTACGAGCCTCTTCCAGATTACCCAGATCCTTATTGAGTTTACTGATCTTCACTTCATCATTTTCCCGCTTCATCGCTTCACGCTCTATTTCCAGATGTCGTATTCTACGCTCTAGCGTATCCAACTCCTCAGGCATAGAGTTCATCTCCATTCGCAATCTAGCAGCCGCCTCATCCATCAAGTCAATCGCCTTATCTGGCAAAAAACGATCTGTGATATACCGCTGAGACAATTGTACTGCAGCTACGATAGCTTCATCCTTTATATTGATTTTATGATGCGACTCATATCGCTCTTTGAGACCACGCAGTATAGATACTGCATCATCCTCATTTGGCTCATCGACCATCACGACCTGAAATCTACGTTCCAGTGCTTTATCCTTTTCAAAATACTTTTGGTATTCACTTAGTGTAGTCGCACCGACTGCACGCAACTCTCCTCTAGCCAATGCAGGCTTCAAGATATTTGCTGCATCCATGGCACCCTGTCCACCACCCGCACCTACCAGTGTATGGATTTCATCAATAAATAATATGATATCTCCTTCCGCAGAAATCACCTCATTCACCACAGCCTTGAGCCGTTCCTCAAACTCCCCTTTATATTTCGCACCTGCGATCAGCGCACCCATATCTAGCGCATAGATCTGCTTATCCGCTATATCATCCGGCACATCTCCACTCACAATTCTATGTGCAAGACCCTCCGCGATAGCCGTCTTACCTACACCAGGTTCCCCGATCAAGATCGGATTATTTTTTCTACGTCGTGCTAGTATATGCAGCAAACGTCTGATTTCCTCATCTCTTCCTATGACAGGATCAAGCTTACCCGCTCTAGCTTTCTGATTCAGATTGACCGCATACTTCTCCAGCGCATTATACGTATCCTCCCCACTAGAGGAGTTTCCTTTTTTACCTTTGCGCAATTCTGCAATCGCCTTTTCCAATTCCTTGGTATTCACTCCTGCATCTTTCAACAACTGTGACGCCTTTGACTTCACTTCCATCAGCGAATACAACAAATGCTCAAGCGAAACATATTCATCTCCTTGTTTTTTTGCTGCCGCTTCCGCCTTATGCAAAAGCGTGCCCGACTCACGCGAAAAATAAACCTGTGTGCCACCACTTACAGTAGGCATAGATTTGATCAGCGCATCCACATTTGACTCCACTTGCCCAGGATTGACCCCAAGTTTTTTAAACAAAAACGGGATTACATTCTCATCCACCGTCAGCATTCCACGCAATATATGTATCGGCTCCACAGACTGATGCTTATGCTCACCAGCTACAAACTGTGCTTGTTGCAATGCTTCCTGCGACTTTATAGTTAACTTATTTGTATTCATCTTTTAGCTTGAGTTTTTAATTACAATGGGTATACATCAATGGTTGTACCATTCCAACTTTAGCTTCTTTTTGCGCCATTACGACTTGACTATGAAGCATTTGCATGACAACCTGTCTCGGTGAGTTGTGATTTAACTGATATTTTGTCGCTTCAATTTTTGGGACCTGCCCGACTTAACATTTTGTGGTATCGGGGCCATACCGAAGTTTCGCTGCGCTACACTCGCCACCAGGCTGCTGCGGAGTCCGCTCTGCTCCCGTACCGACTGAAGGTAGTCGGCACTACTCCCTATCGGTCGTATCCTTCACATCCTTTGTCCTTGCGCTCTCCGAGCGACTTGCTTTGGGCGCAAGCGCCGTCGCGGGTTGGATTTGCGATTAATCAGAATTTTTAAATTTTTCCAGTGAGAAACCAACATTAACTAATTCTTTAGAATATATTTCCAAACCAGTTCGACATTTCATTTCCAACCGGTTGTAATATATTTAATAGAAAGGTTACTACTATAGGAAGAAATGCAGAAAAGTTCATATATTCTAATT
>CALJVI010000091.1 GCA_937974575.1 uncultured Saprospiraceae bacterium
TCTCAACTATCAATGGGTTTCTAAAAAAGAGCGATTCAATTTATCCATAGGTGTCATTATAGATCAGAATTATTCAAATTTTCTTGCTCTAAATTCTGTAGTATCCTCCGAAACGCTTTCTTTTTCCTATGATTATTTTATTCGGTCTCAAATCATTGGTGGCTATATAGGATGTACATTTATGCTTGGGAAGAAATAATAGTAGATTATAATTTTACCCTATACATACCGTTATAACAAAACAAATTACCTAATAATGAGATTAGCCAGCTACTTTATTTTCGTTATATTTCTTTTGCTCAATAGCCATCAGTCCTATGGCCAAACAGAGGAGGTGAAAAATAAACATGCTTTAGAGGTGGACCTAAGTGTTTTTACCCCTTCATATTTTACTTCTGATAAAGATGTCCGTTTTTTCAGTTCAGACACTGTTCAACATAGCATATACTCCAACACGATTACAGAATTGAGGTTAAAGTACTTCCATCAATTCAACAAAAACATATCCGCATTTACAGGACTTCATTTAGGATACCGAAACTTAATCCCCATTGCCATACTAAGTGATACGATATTCGATACTTCAGTTTTTTCTTCTGCTAACTCATCTACTATTAGATACCCGAAATATGAGGTTACGGAACTCAGCACCATTCACATACCCTATATCTCCCTTCCTATAGGAATCAGAGTGACGGGAACTATATTTAGAAACGATCGAGTCAATTTTTCCCTAGCCATCAGAACGAATATCTATTCAAATCAAAACCTCAATAAAACAGAGACTTACTTTTCTCCAATTAGAGACGAAGACATTGATGTAATAAACATGTCCAGCTCTAAAACCAATATCAATACAAGTCTAGAAGGTGACCTTAACTATCAATGGGTTTCCAAAAAAGAGCGGTTCAATATCATGATAGGTATCATCATGGAGCGAAACAGTTCAGAAATCTTTGATCTACAGTCAACGATATCTTCTGACTCAGTCCAATTTCCTTTTATTTATAATATCCGCCAAAATAGTTACGGAGCATATATTGGAAGCTCCTTTAACATTGGTGGGAAGTAGTCCATCCATAAACCATGAGCTACTATTCAAGTATCACAAATCGCATAAAATGAAATTAACCATCCAATTCGCAATCCTTATAATCACTGTATGCAGTGTCCATCCTCTTTTTAGTCAAGTGGAGCAGGAGACTCCTCTTAATTTTTTCGAAATAGATATTGCTTTACTAGGCCCACCTACATTCCGATATGAATATGACCAAATAGACGAGAGTGCTATATTAGACACCGTTAATCATACCATTACAAAAGCATACAGTCCAGAGCTACGTATTAAATATATGAAAAGCTTAGGGAGCAACTCTTTTCTCTATGGCGGGATATATTTGGGTACACAGGTTCTTCATCCAGCTCAACTATTCGCCGATGAGCAGTATGCTCCATTTAGACCTACCTCACTTCCCATATCGCCCGATGCGAATATTCCTAATATAGAACAACAATCCTTAAATCCAATCTACCTTAAGTACGCTTCCATACCACTAGGTCTGAGATTCGTCGGTCACTTATTTAAAAACGATCAGATAAATTTTTCCTTTGGCGCCAAAGCCAATTTCTACCCTAAACAAAAGTTAGACCATACCGAAGTTTTCTATTCTGCTTTAAGAGAGGAAGCGATCACTACTACCACTCAATCCAATCTAAATACTAAAGCCAACCTCACCGCTGGAATAGAGACCAATATCAGTTATCAATTTATTTCTAAGAATGAGAATTTCAATCTACTTTTTGGCATTGTGATACAAAAAAATGAAACAGAAGCATATACGCTTGATGTAGATGTAAAATCGGAGTCTCAATCTACTGCCTATGATTATAGCTTTCAGAGTCCAGCAGTTGGTTTGTATTTGGGTACTACTTATACTATTGGCAAGTAAAATAAAAAATCATGAGAATAACTAATTTTATTTTTATTAGCCTATTTCTTTCGCTCCTTAGTCATCAAGCTCATAGCCAAACTGAAGTCAAGGAAAGTGTGCATTCTATCGAAATAGACGCAGTCATTTGGGCGCCTTCTATTAATAACGATTCAAATATTAGTGCATCTTCAATGGGGATAATCACGGATACTATCAACCATTACGTAAGAGAAAACTTTACTCCGGAACTGCGATTTAAATACCTTAGAAATCTGCATAGAAATTTCTCTATTTTCACAGGATTGCATATTGCGTCGCAAGTGATTTTACCCGCTACAGAATTAAGTGACAACCAGATTGTTTTTACCCCAGGAGCAGGCTTTACACCTGTCGGTTCCACTACTCCGGGATTTGAAACATCTGAGTACGTAAAAGCACAAGGCCACACCATCACGTATATTTCTATTCCTATTGGCGTAAGAGCTATTGCTCATGCCTATGACAACGACAGATTAAATCTCTCTATGAGCGCAAAAGCAAATTTCTACCCTAAGCAAAAGATAGGATCAAAAGAGCAGTATATTTCCGCACTAAGATCAGAAGTGATAACCTTGGACACCGAAACCAGCCTTTCTTCCAATTCAAAACTAACAGCCGGCATAGAACTAGATCTCAATTATGAAATGATCACCAAGAATGACCGCAATAGTTTGAAGATCGGAATTCTCCTTAATCGAAATGAGTCGATAGCTTTCACTTTAAATCCGAGCTTATCTTCAGAGTCCTTTTCATTTCCATTTACCTATTCATTTAAGGCTCCCGTATTAGGCGCATATATTGGTGGCGCCTTTGTTATTGGGAAGTAGGGTCGGGCTTTCGGAAGCAGAATTTTCAGAATGGCAGAATTTTCAGAATTATATCATTCCCGATTCTAGCTATATATCCAATTAGAGAAATTCCTCCCTACATGCAATATCAAAATTCCTCTTATTCTTTAATGCTGTGAATCCTGATTCTTACACTTTCGGAAGCAGGAAAGATTCAGTTTAAAAATCACTCCACTTTCGAAAACTTAAAAGAAGAAATCAGCTTCCCATCCTGCTTAAGTTGCAGGATATACATCCCTGAATGCAACTCTTGTAAATTCACTTCAGTAGTGTAGACGCCTTGCATTTTAATTGTACCCATGA
>CALJVI010000092.1 GCA_937974575.1 uncultured Saprospiraceae bacterium
TGACATGTCCTCACTCAGATTGAATGCCTTGATTTGGCATGTACTGTAATCTGTTGATTGTTCAATAGTAGATGGGCTTGATGTACTAGTAAGCTTCTGTTGGCTTTTGCAACTCAAAAAAATAAGTAAGCCAAAAAGAAAAAGAATTTTTATGAACTTCATGTTACAAGTCTTAACAAGATAGCTTCAAAGATATTGAAACTTATGAGAAAATTATTTTCCCCGAAAAAGCTTAGCCAAAGAATCACCACAAAGCAACGAAGGGCACAAAGCAAGAACAGTCACATTATGTCTTTGGTCTCTTTGTGAACTTTGTGTTTCCCCGAAAGAGCATAGCCAAATATTCACCACAAAGTCACAAAAACCACAAAGCTAGAATCCCCCCTTATGTGGCTTTTGCTCTCTTTATGAACTTTGTGTTTCTCCGAAAGAGCATAGCCAAATATTCACCACAAAGACACAAAGATCACAAAGCTAGAATCCCCCCTTATGTTTCTTTTGTCCTCCTTTATGAACTTTGTGTTTCCCCGAAAGAGCATAGCCAAAGATTCACCACAAAGACACAAAGACCACAAAGCGAGAAAGTTCCCTTATGTTTCTTTTGTCCTCCTTTATGAACTTTGTGCTTCCCCGAAAGAGCTTAGCCAAAGAATCACCACAAAGTAACAAAGGGCACAAAGCAAGAACTGTCTCTTTGTGTCTTTGGCCCCTTTATGAACTTTGTGTTTCCCCGAAAGAGAGTGTAAGAATTTCATCACACAGAATAAAAAATAAAATGTATAAATCTCACACTACTTGTCGATGCAAAGTATCGAGATAAGTGTGATCTTGCATCAAAATATAGAATTGATGAATTCATTTGTTAAGAAGTTGATTCCTAAAATGATTGGGAAATCCCTTAATTTATCTAGTTACCCTGTTCCAAAGTGGACGGTAAATCAAGTTTTTAAACTTTTTGGGACACCGCGTATCGGTCGAATACGTCCAAAAGATAAAGTATACTTAGATACATGTGAATCGTCAGGAAATTTGACCACTAAATTTGGAACAATTCAACATTATATGTGGAATGAGAAAGGAGCTCAGACCATTTTACTGTTGCACGGATGGGAGTCCAATGCAGCTAGGTGGCAATCCTTAACAAAATACCTGCTCAAAGAAAATTTTTGTGTCCTAGTAATAGATGCTCCTGCTCATGGTGACTCTAGTAATAGTGAATTTGACATGTTTCAATATATAGCCGCAATAGATAAAGCAGTACAGCAATTTAAGCCAAGCATGATTGCAGGTCATTCCTTAGGAGGTGCTTCTCTAGGATTTTACTTATCCGAATATAACTTTCCATCATTTACCAAAATGGTATTTATGGGTAGTCCGACTGAATTGTCCAAAATGATGGAAGCCTTTTCAAATGCACTTGGTCTTTCAAAGAGAGTATTACGATTATTGGATCAATTGTTTATAGAAAAATTTAAGATTACTATCGATAGTATTTCGGCAGCAAAATTTGTGAAAGAGGTTGATATCCCTACATTGATCATCCATGATCTTGATGATCAAGTCATACCCGTAGAGAATGCTAAAGAGTACCATAAGCTAATCCGCAACTCAAAATTGGTAATTACAGAAGGGTATGGACATCGACTGCAGCATAAGGTGGTGTTTAAGGAGATAATCAATTTCTTAAAAGAGGATTAAATTAAAGAAACAGTCTAATCGATTTTGGCAGCTGCGATAACTCAGCCTTTCTCCGCTAGGTATCTTGCATTCTGGATTCTCTTCCTTATTTGATCTTTAGATTTTTCAGACAAGGGATTTTTTTTCATCATCAATCTAGGGCACCTCTATTAGTTTTCACCAAGTTGAGATTAGCCACAAAGCAAATATTAATACTTTCTTATATAAATTTTTCTTGTCATCTTTTTCGCCGTATGAGGATGTTAAATGGAGTTTATAAGCCTGTTATTATATGGATTATGCATAATATTAAAGCTTACTATCTTCTGTTTTACTTGGCACATTTCCTTCTCTTTATATATGAAATACCAGCCGTAGATAAAGCAATTTGATAATGGCCTTATTAGTCATGGCAGTTGTGTTGTGCTGATAGTCTGACCATTTGAAGAAAAAGTAAATTGAAAAATTATGTTATTAAAAACCAGAGTGCTAACCATCACTTTTATATTTTTGATCCTACACCTAGTAGGCCAACCGTGCCCTGAAGGGCCTTTGGCTGGAGAGTCTTGTGATACGGCGCCACTTATAGGCTGCAGTCTTGATGGCTATGTAGGGTCAAATATCGGATATGAAAAAGGTCCTGGAATGGTGCCTCCTGAATTTTGCGGATTGATTGAGAATGATCTCTACTTTAAGTTTATAGCTAGCTCGGATGAAATAATAATGCAAATTTTTCCTTCAAACTGTGCAACTTCTAAAGGCTTGCAAGCAATGCTTTTTACAACAGAGGATTGCATCAGTGCTGTTCCATTATCCTATTGTGCTAGTTTTGGGTTTGTACAAACTTTAAATTTAGTTGTAAATTCAGTCACCGTAGGTCAAGAGGTATTTATGGTAATTGATGGCTTCGAGGGAGATGTTTGTGATTTCACAATAAATGTAATTTCTGGTGTTGAGCTAATAGATGAGAATGAAGACGAAGAAGAGGGGCAAAGCAACGAAATTTGTGCTATGACTGTGGATGCGGGTTTCGGCATTTTGAGGAGGTGTTTTAGCAATAAGGTTGTAGTGAATTACTGTAATCAAACCGCTTATGCAGAGGAAGAGGTGAGTATTGATATTGACTTAGATGCTTATCTCGATTTGGATAGTGCAACCGTTTCTTTTGTTAACGAAGAAGAAAACAGGGTGCGTTTTGATGTTGGAGATTTAGATATAGGTGAATGCGATCAGTTTTCACTTTATGTTACCCCTAACTGTGAGGGTGCAGAATTGGGACAAGTGCATTGTCTGTCTGCTCGAATTTACCCTGATTCTATTTGCCAAAATGATACTCTAGGATGGACGGGCGCAGACTTAATTGTAGAGACTATCTGTCAAGGAGATAGCACTTTGTTTAAAGTTGTAAATGTTGGTAATGCTGCTACAACTGGTGATTTATCCTATGTGACCGTGGTTGGCAATGTTGTATCAAACAGTGGATATTTTCCTTCTTTGGCGCCTGGCGAATATTTCGAAATTCTTGAAGATGAAACTACCAAAATCGTAAAGCTAATCTTAGAGCAAGAGCCTCTTCATCCTGTAGGAAATAAAGTGGTAGTTTTAGCTAATTGCTCAAGCTCACAATTTGATCCTATAGTAGAAGTGCAAAGCTATTATCCGTTTGTAGATGTCATTTGTAAGAGGAATATTGGTTCTTATGATCCAAATGATAAAGCCGCGACACCCACAGGCGTTGGCCCAGAACATTTTATAAATTCATCCCAAAATTTGGAATACAAAATACGTTTTCAAAATACTGGAACGGATACAGCTTTTACAGTGGTCGTGCGCGACACCATCTCGGAGGAGTTGGATATGTCCACTTTAACCGAAGGGGTGAGTAGTCATACTTACGATCTGACCATAGAAGAAGAGAATATTTTGGTATTTACATTTAATAATATTTTGTTGCCGGACAGTACTACTAATCTAGTCGAATCCAATGGATTTTTTGAGTACAGCATTTCACCATTAGAAGGCATTTTGCCAGAAACTCGTATCGAAAATAGGGCTTCTATATATTTTGATTTCAATGAGCCTATACATACCAATACTGTTTTTCATACCATTGAAAAACCAGTAACATATAAAATTGATTTGGTGACGGTTTGTGCCAATGAGACATACGACTCGGTACAATATGATAGAGATACGAGTTTGATTGAATTATTCTCGACACCTTATCTCGACAGCTTTTACATTATTCAAATAGATGTACTGCCAGCTGATTATGTAGTGCAAAGTCAGACCTTACCTTATGGTACACTGGTCAACGATGTGCCACTTTTAGCGGATACAACCATTTACCAATACTTGACTAATTCGTATGGGTGTGATAGTGTAACGATTCAAAATTTCATTGTCGAAAATTCCAATTCAGTTAATAAACTTGCGGAAGGGGATTGGACGGTTTTTCCCAACCCCGTAAGTGATCATCTATGGATTAGTACCAGTCAATCATCTGCTACTACCATTTATCAGATACAGTTGACCTCTATTTTAGGAGAGCGATTATATGCTGAACATCAAGAACTGCAGTCTGGTCAAGCGATCAGTATTTCTGTACAAGACTTTTTGCCAGGCACATATCTTTTAAATATTTCTTCGGAGCAGGGTATGATTACAAAAAAGATAATTATCCAACCTTAGGCATAAATTGTTACAAAAGTATTTGGGGCCTTCCCCGATAAAAAAAGTGCTGACCTTCTTACAGGGTCAGCACTTTTTTATCGGGGTCGCTATGTTTCGTGACTCGGCATTCGCCTCGGTCCTTGGCTCGCCCGCCTGTCAGCACACGGACTGTCGCTATCGCGTCACCACTGCACAGCGCTAGTCCAATTTAAAATTTAAGCTTTGTTATTTTAAAAGCAGGACTCTTTTTTCTTTGAGATTGGTTATGTCCTACTTGGTAGGAAATAAAGAAATCGCCAAACCAATGTTTAGACTCTTTTGCATAATTGGGATACTCAAATGATTTATCAAATAGCACTTCTCCATCAAAATTGATAGAATAGGTTTCTAATTTTTCTTGATTGAAATATCCAATATCAAAAGCATACTTGTGAATGTCGATTAAAGACACAAATTTTTTGGAAGACTTCGGATTATAACTTGGGTTCAATTTTAAGGATGTGTTCCACATTATTTTCCCCATCTTGTTTATTCTACAAATAATAACATGCGTATACTGATTTCCTTTGTATAAAATATTTGGATCGCTCCCATCTTCAGCTATGTAAGCTCTGCTTGTTGTAAGGTTTTCCTCATATACTTTAAAGTATGCTTCGGCCAAAAATATATATCCATCTTCAATGGGTATAAGATCATGCTCTATCAGTTTGTAATTGAGACTAAACACTTCACCATTTTTTTCTTTTGTCTTTTTTTTCAGTGCAATGTATTTTTGCTTAAATTCATCAAAATATGAAGTGAACAGGTTTAGGTCTAGGTAGTGGATGTACTCAAACTTTTCAGGTTTGCCATTTGACCATACATAGGCAAATATTCCATCAGAAGAATTGGTACTTTCCTCTGCGTAAGATCCGTTAAAGATATACTTACCTTTTTCTGTTTTTGCAGCTGAAATGGTAACTATGTTTTTTTTGATTTTTTCCGATAGATTGTAAACCTGCTGCTTGTTTCCATTATCACTTAAAATAACTGCATGGACGACAGTCTGATTATTATTTCTTATCGATCTATAAAAGGAAATAACCTCATGAGAAGATTCTATAATCTGTAATTTGAGTCGACGCAAATCACTATATCCTGCTATTTGTATAGGTAAGACTCGAGCGTCACCGGTTTTCCAATGGATCACACATAGATGGTGTTTCTTCTTGATGGTTACACTGCAATAAAGGAAGTCTCCAAGAACGACCATGTCCAATAGCCATGTATTTTTGGGAAGTAAGCCATCGACCTTTGTGGGGGCTAGCTTATCTTGGTTTAAACTCAAAAGGGTAAATTCGCCTTTGCGACTTAAGAATATAGTATGGAGTTCTTCTTCGCTAAAAGTACTCATCGTACTACTTAGGCTCTTGTCTACAAGTAATGTCTCGGTTTGTATTGACTTTAGCTGAGTATCAAACTTTTCATATTTATATTCGATTTTTCCTTTTTGCTTACTGCGTTTTTGTGATTGTATGATGATTCCTGAATCACCAAACTCAAATGGTTCATGCATACGGTAAGCATCGTCAATTTGAATCTCTACAATTGCATCATCAGTATCTTGAGCAAATCCTGGCAATGCAAGGAGCGTACATATAAAAAAGAAAATTCTAAACATTATTAATTTAGGCTACATGAGTAAGGAGGCAAAGCTATCGCTTATCATCATAGCCTTAAAATAAAATTGATCCAATTGTTCGCTCTCTTACATAAGATATATGCAAACGGACTAAAAAATCAACACGTAAGCATTGATCCAGCTGAATGCATAGTACATAAAGATGCTTAGTAAGAATACAGCTACGATCATCGATTTCAACAATTTCTGATTTCTAAGGAAATTGGCGTACTCTTTTCTTTTATGCGGTAATACGTTCTTTGCTTTATGACCGATTTCTGAGGCACCTACCTGCAATTTTTGAAAATACTTATTTCTACTTGATTGCTGTAGTGCTCTATTTTGAAGATTTGATTTGGAGTTAGAAGCGAACATAATAGTTTGATTTAGGTGTCCTTTATTCTAATTTAATCTAGAAGATGCACTTAAGCATATTTTCTCGACAAGTAAGGACAGTAACTCGATAAAGGTGCAAGTATAAAGCTTGTGAAAGAAATGATATTTAGTAGTGAGACTTTTTATTCCGAGTGTACTCATAGTTTTCCATCTAGATTAAAGAGTTTTATTGATAATTCATCATAACATTAAGCAATATGTCTTAAACGCCTAGAAAATGATACAAGTCTTTTTTTACCTTTTCTTTTTCAAGTACCCAGCTGCTATAAGGCACGAAAAAGATGGGATGATTCATTCTCTTAAGCATTTGGATACTCTCTGGTGTGAATTGCTGTATGAATGCCCCAGGGTATCCTATAAGGTCAATCGCGTAAGTATTGCCCTTATGTACAATAGCTAAATCTACTCTAACTCCAGAGATGAAACAAGATCTATGGATTTTATCTATGCCAGCAGAATTCAGACTTTGAATAACATCATCAGTAAAGTTGTCATGCGAAATGTTAGTAACCTTTTCATTTCTGTTAATATGTGCTCCGCTTATGTCATTTAGATATTGCGTAATTAAGTGTGTCTCCTTGTTTTTTTTGTAATCAATAGAAGTGTAGATAAACTGTAAGTTTCTAGCTCTTGTAATAGCCACATTAAATACATCTTCCTTATTAAGATAGTTGTATACCGCAGGGTGGACAAGGTCATCAATCGTAAAGGAGATAAACATAATATCACGTTCTTCTCCTTGAAAATGATAAGGAGTACCAATGAGTATATCGTGTTTACTGATATTGGTATTGTTTATATTTTTTCGAATTATTGATTTGATGAATTTTGTTTGCTCTTGAAATGGAGAAAGTATCCCAATCTTATTGCACATCTTAGACGAGAGTTCTTTTTCTCTAAGTATTATTTCATTGATGTGAAGTAGAATGGAGTTGGCTTCTTTTTCATTTACTCCTTTTGAGTTTCTGGTTCCCTGGACAGATATTATGGAATTGTTTATTTCTAGATTAGAAGTAGGGGTAGAGCGCATCAGTTTTAAATGACTATCATAAATTCGATTATTTGAGAATCTAATGATGTCTGGCTTACTTCTATAGTGTTCATCTAGAAAGGTGATTTGATGCTGAGATCCAATTATTTTGCTTGTCAAGTCGATTAGGCTAGCTTTTCTGTAGTTGGGTATGCTTGCGTCAAGCTTGTACTTTGCCTTCAGTTCCGATTGTCTATGATCTGAAAGAAAAGAATAATGCTTTAACTGATTTGGATCACCGACCACAATAACCTTCTTGGCACGATATAGTACGGGAATCATTGTAGCGATATCGCACTGAGATGCTTCGTCGATAATCACCACATCAAATAATTCATTGTTTAACGGGAGTATTCTTGAGATGTCTTGGGTGTTGCAAATCCATGCAGGAAGTGCATTAAGAATTAAATCAAAATTTATATTTTCGAATTTTGCTTGTAGTGCATTTCCAGATTCTTCTTTTAACGCTTCGATTAACTTAACAAAGTCTTCTCTTTTTGTTTCTAATAACGTGGCAATCTTTTGATCGTATTTGAGCTTCAAATACAGCTTTATAGAGCTGATTTTGTTTTTTTGTGAACTAGAAATTTTAGCATTAATTTTCCAAATTGGAATTGTATTTCTTTTTTGATATTCAATCCACTTTGACTTAAATGCAGTGAAGAAAGAGGATTTGTTTTTGTAGTAAAATGCTCCCCACTTAATTTCTTTTTCTTCTAACGATACTAACTTCGATGTAGAGTCATCTATCTGCTTTTGGAGCGATAGAATTTCTTGTTCGATATCTTTAATATTTATCTTGTCCATTCGCCTATTTATTCCATAGATTAATTTACTTAACTTAGTAATAAGGCTTCTTTTATAATTTTGTGTTTTTGTCTTTATAAGTAGATTCTTAATTCCAAAATCCTTTTCAATTTTGTCTGCAATTACTTTTCCTGCTTGGTTGTTTTTTGAAGCAATTAATACAGACCTTCCCATACTTAATTGATCGATGGTAAGTGCTGCAATCGTATATGACTTGCCTGTTCCTGGAGGACCTATGACTAAGTTAATGTCATTAGTATTGAGTTTATAGAATACTTCCTTTTGAGCTTCACTTAAATTGGTAGGTGCAAATATTGATCTTACTTTCGGTGCTCTTGATTCAATAGGAGTAATGGAGAAAAAGTTGTTTAATAACTTTGACTGTATGTCTTTTTTTGAAAGTATATTTAGCTCAGAAATCACACCTCTAGAGCCAGCTGGACGAGCAAAGATTCCGAAGATTAGATTTGCATAGATATGTTTTTTGTTTGCCCTAGCCTTTTTCGTTTTTAGGGTATATTCATTATTGTTGAATGTCGAATCATGTAGATACTCAAGATCTGAAGTGTCCCAAGTAGGCAAGTGTTTCTTTAAAGAATTCTCCAGTTTAACAGTGTTTTCAAACCCAAATGGGTTTGGGGGGATTTTCTCAATGAATTCATCAAACTTTGCATCTAAATTCTCGTCAATAGAATTGAGACACTCTATGAAAATAGGGTTAGCAAAGGTCTCTTCAATTTTAAGGAAATAAACGCCTCCTTCATTACTGAGTTTCAGAGCATGAATATATAAAGGTGTATAACAGGTTATTTTTTTGCCAATTCGGTTTATGGTAGCTTTAATAAAAATAGATCCTCCTTGTAATGCCTTTTCTTTTGAGTCTAACAATAGTATGGACTCTACCGATTTTCCCCATTCGGTTGACACAGGATATCCAAAAGACTTTCCTTGTATAAGTTCTAAGGTTTCGGGAATAAATCGTTCTCCACATTCTTTAGTGAAAAAGTTGTTAATCTTTACTCCCTTATTCTCGAACTGGTAACAGTCCCTATAAAATTGAATTATGCTTTTTAATTTCCCCAAGATATTTTATATAATGTTTTTGGTTTTGAGTCTTCTGAATTAATATTAATGTGAGCATTATTACCTATTCACGGGTTGCTCTTCCAGTATATCCCGATGAATCTGTCCAGGCAATACAGCATATACAGGAATCTGAATCTTAAATTCAGTACACATTTTCCGAATAGTTTCTACGATCTCCTCATTGGAGTATCGTACGGAGAAGTGATGCAAGATGAGTTTGTCTACTTTAATTTCACTGACCATTTTTAGGACCTCATCAAGTCTGCTGTGCTTGCCTCTAGCCTTGGCATTGATGTTTGGGTCTTCTCTAATGAAGGTGGCTTCATGCATTAGAATCTCAGCGTTATTCCATTTATTATAATCATCTACAGGGGTATCCCCAGAGAAGGAAATGATATTCCGTTCTATAGTTTCAGTCAATGCTGCTTTGCCCTT
>CALJVI010000093.1 GCA_937974575.1 uncultured Saprospiraceae bacterium
CCAAATGCTTTCACACCAAATCGTGACGGCATCAATGATAAGACCGCTGTATTTGGAGGCCCTGCTGCTACCATCGTTGCCGAAATGCTCATCTTTGATCGCTGGGGTAATCTGGTTTGGCAAGGTCAAAATATTCCTTTGAATGATCTGGATGCCGGATGGGATGGAACCTTTAGAGGCAAAGAAATAAATCAAGGGATATTTATCTATCAAGCAGCTATCAACTTTATCGATGGCGAAACACTCATCTTTAAAGGGGATATCACCCTCATGCGTTAACTATTTAACAATAATCACGTATTTAATAAGCAATGGTTAAGGATAAGACTTTGCATTTTTTGTTGCTCTTTTGCTGTGTCTTGATATGCTTTACTTGCGGTGAGACGCCTGCAGAGGACGTACTCTCTGCAGAAGAGCTCAGTACGGATGTCGAGACGACTTATGATGTAGAGCTGATCTATTCGGATTCTGCAATAGTATCCGTAATTGTCACTAGTCCAAAAATGCTAACGGACAGCAAGCGTGGTGAGAATAAGCAAGTTTTTCCAGATGGTATCTCTGTAGACTTTTTTGCTCCTAGCGGCAGGGTTCAAAGCCAACTCACATGCAAGAAAGCTACTCGCTACGAAAGAGATAAAAAAATAGTCATGCAAGACAATGTAGTCTGGAAAAGTGGTAAGGGAGAAACCTTAGACACAGAAGAGTTAATCTGGGATGAGGGCGATCAAAAAATATACTCTGAAAGATTTGTAAGAATTACCACAGAGCAGGATATCATCCATGGATATGGCTTTGAAGCAGATCAAGGATTTACAAAATGGAAAATTAAAAGCCCACAAGGAGAAATGGGGCTAAAGGATATAGAATAATTATACTACCTTAGTTTTTATCATGCTGATATTTTTAATCATTATTTTCTTGTCCTTATCTGCCCTGTTTTCAGGGACGGAAATAGCATTTATATCTGCAAGTAAACTTCGCGTAGAACTCAGCAAAAAGCGAGATACGATGAACAGTCGTATCATGGCAGGCTTTTATGATAAGCCCAATCGGTTTATAAGCACTTTACTAGTAGGCAACAATATAGCCCTTGCCTTTTTCACCTTACTTTTTGAAATCTTTCTCAATGGTATCATGCCACTAGGAGATGGTTTTGCCAAGTTGCTTATTTATACATTGATTTCCACAGCTGTGGTTTTGCTCCTAGGTGAGTTTTTACCTAAGACATTATTCAAGTACTCAGCGGATCAAGCGATATATCGACTAGCCGTTCCATTGAGGGTAATACAAAGCATCTTGTTTGTTCCTGCATGGATGATGACACGCTGTTCTAACTTCTTCCTCAAGTATGCCTTAGGTGCACCTATGGAGAATGTTGAATATGAGATCACCAAAATGGATTTGGGGCACTTCATCAAGAACTCTAGTAAAGAAACCGATGACGAAATCAATACAGATATTTTCGAAAAAGCACTTCACCTCGAAGAGCAGAAAGTAAAAAGCTGTATGGTTCCGAGAACGGAGATAGAAGCTGTTGACATCACTAATTCTATAGATGAGCTTTTGGACCTTATCCAAAAGACCAATTTCTCTCGTATTCTAGTCACTTCAGATGGAGACATCAACGACATCCTAGGATATGTACATCATCAGCAACTGCTCAAGCATCCTAAGGATATTAAATCCATATTATTGGACATACCATTTGTTCCAGAAGCGATGCGCATCAGAGATTTGATGAACCGCTTCATCAAGGAAAATATCAGTATTGCTTGTGTCGTGGATGAATATGGAGGGACCGCTGGTATCGTAACTATGGAAGATATTGTCGAAGAGATCTTTGGAGAGATAGAAGATGAACACGACCAAGAAGAGTATGTAGAAACAAAGCTTTCTGATACGGAATATCTTTTTTCAGGTAGATTAGAAATCAATTATCTGAATGAAAAATACGATCTAGAATTTCCTGATGGAGACTATACCACCTTGAGTGGTTACCTCGTGATGACTAGTGAGTCTATTCCAGACAAGAATACAGAAATAGAATTGAACGGATATAAATTTATCATTGAATTGGTCAGCGACACCAAGATAGATACAGTCCGTGTAATAAAGCCACAAGATCATAATGAAGAATTGGATAGATAAATTTTACTTTTCTTTTCCAGTACAACTTCTCGGGCTGCACCTACGCAGTAATCAATTACTTATTTTTATTTGGCTACTCCTAACGCTGATGATGACCGGCATGGTGGGTTCAGACTTTGGTATGAAGTATGTTTTCCTGGATCCCGAATATCTAGGAAAGGTCAACTTCATCAGCTTCTTTATCGTCGGTATGGCTTATGGTGGTTTCTATATCACCTGGAATCTGACAAGCTATTTATTATCGGCACATCACTTTCCTTTCTTAGCGACGCTCAATAGGCCGTTTAGAAAATATACTTTGAACAACTTTATCATTCCTGCCCTGTTTTTAATCACCTTCTTTTTTAGTGTGATTCGTTTTCAAATCGTGTTTGAATTTTGGTCAGTAGGCAGCACTATTCTGAAGTGTATCGGATTCATCATTGGAACAGTACTAGTGACCGCACTGGTCAACACTTATCTCCGATATACCAACAAGGATATCGAAAACTATGTCAAGAAGCGCAAAAACAAGCCGCCTAACTTAATCAAATTTATAGCACCAGGCAGACGCACCCCAAACTTGGAAATGCTTAAAAAAGATCAGAATGTCTGGAAAGTAAAAACCTATTTGACCGCTAAGTACAAACTCAGACTGGTTAGATCTATAGCACACTACGACTCTAGTCTACTACTCAGTATATTCAAACAAAATCACACCAATGCCTTGATCATTCAATTGATCAGTCTAGTGATTCTTTTGTTCTTTGGCATCTTGATAGACTACCCTTGGTTTAGACTTCCTGCCGGAGCCAGTATATTTATTTTGGCCAGTATCTTGGTAGCCGTATCTGGAGCTATTACCTACTGGTTTCAAGACTGGAAGTTATCTGTATTTCTATTTTTACTATTAGGAATAAATTGGATTACGGGACATCAAAACTTTAATTACAACAACAAAGCTTATGGCTTAGACTATAATGTTGAACCTGCTAATTATAATGGAGAGTCTTTGTCTCAATTGACTCAACCTGATATTATCTCCGCTGATAAAGCCGCCACATTAAAAATACTCGAAAACTGGAAAGCCAAGCACACAGAAGAAAAACCAAAGATGATATTGACCTGTGTGAGTGGCGGTGGACTTAAAGCCTCCACCTGGGCAGTAGAAGTATTGCAAAAAGCAGATCAAGCACTCAACCGAGAACTACTTCAACACACCGTTCTTATTTCTGGATCTTCGGGTGGGCTCATGGGTACTGCCTATCTGAGAGAATGCTACTATCAAGAACAATTGGGTAAGATCAAAAACATGTATGACATCGATCATGTAGAAAATATATCTCTAGATTTATTAAACTCCATCGCCTTCATGATTGTGAGCAATGACCTATTCTTACCTTGGATGGAATTTGAAAAAGGAGGTTATAGATACCGTAAAGACAGAGGCTATATTTTCGAAAAGCAGTTGAACGAGAATACCAATTACGTCATGGACAAACGAATTGTCGATTACAGACAACCAGAGCAAGACGCAGAAATTCCGCTCATGTTTGTCACTCCCTCTATCGTCAATGATGGTCGCCGTATGGTCATTTCTTCACAACCGGTCAGTTATATGATGGTCTCCCCCATCGGTGTTACCAATGATCGCAGTGTAGAGATAGATGCTGTAGATTTTGGCCGTTTATTCGAAAAGCAAAATGCAGAGAATCTCAACTTCGTCACTGCTCTGCGAATGAATGCGACCTACCCTTTTATATTACCCAATGTCCATCTGCCTAGTAAGCCAGTCATAGAAGTTATGGATGCAGGCTTTAGAGATAATTTTGGTGTAAAGTCTGCAGTTCGTTTTACACATGTATTCAATGATTGGATCAAGGAAAACACTTCTGGTGTAGTCCTGATCCTTATTCAAGGTCGTGACCGTAGTGAAGACATCAGCGAGAGCGAGTCCAAAGGTATTATCAGCAATTTACTAGATCCACTTGGTATTGCGAGTAAGATGATGCGTTTGCAAGAATTTGATCACGATACTAGCCTTGGTTTCACTTATGACAATCTCGGTAATGATATGTTTGATGTCATCCGATTTAAGTACAAACCTTCTGAACAAAATGAAGAAGCATCTATGACTTTTCACTTAACCGAAAATGAGAAGCGAGATATCATCAATGCTATGAATGATGCCAACAATCAGGAGAGTCTGAATAGGTTGAAAGCACATTTTGAGTAAATTTTTCTTGTGTATTTCTGAATCGCAGATTGGGTACGAATTATTGGATGACACAGATTTTTCTTTTCCTACCTTTTATATTTTGGGTCTCCCGCACACTAAGGTGGCGGTCAGGCTGTACGTTCATATCGCTTGAAGGTAAGCGATACCACTTCCATCCTTAGCCTCTACGCACTCCGTTTGTCACGCTCCAGCTTTCGCTTTCGCGACTCTTATTTTCAGAATCAGGGTTTTCAGGATTAATGAATTTTCAGAATTTTGATTATTCTTGTATCCTAATTTTACTCCTATTGCAGAATTGCCACTCCTATTCAGTAGAATGCGGTTGGCGCTGATCAAGCAGATAAAAGCAGATTGAATTATGCTCTATATTAAGATTTAAATTCTATAAATGATTAGTCAACTAAGATTTTTAAAACCTATACTAAATTCAATATCTGACTTATTCTGATCACACCGGTCATGTTCGTAACTCCTACTTTAGCAATCATATTTTTTCGGTGTCTTTCAA
>CALJVI010000094.1 GCA_937974575.1 uncultured Saprospiraceae bacterium
GCAATATCATAATGATTTCGTTGGTCGATGGCTGTGCCATCGAACTGATATGCTTATCACGGGAATACTATATATTAAAGGACTAATTCTATTTCTGAATATCTCTTTCTAGCCCTGAAATCTTAAACCTAGATTCGGTAAGTATTAAAAGCATGCACATTTGTGTTTTGTTGGTGAGAGACATAGATGGCAATGGACATCGAAAGCGTCGCGATGAGTCCAAAAAACAAAAAAAGTATACCTGTAACCAATAGAGAGATGCCCACTGCGGTAAGGATATAATTATTATTACTTTTTGCTCGGATTTCGTTGGTGTGATTGGAGAAATTATTTCCGCAATTTGTGCAGTTTATATTGAAATTTTCTCCCATATGTTGAGCTAGCTCAGGTCTAGTCATTGCACTGGATTTTATAGAGACATGTTCTTTACAGGATGGACATTTAGCGAAAAGTATCATTTGGTTAGATCTTAAAAGTTATTTTATTTTTAATGGTGAATTGTTATTACACTACTAAGATAAGGAACTTTTTAGAAGGAGTCAATGCTAGACTGTTGCACACCATTCATCGCTGCTTTCGTTGGTCGATGGTTGTGCCATCGAACTGATACACGTGTCTAGCTTGGCAGTCCTCAAAATTTACTTTCTCTTAGTTGAAATATCCTTTGTAGCTGCATGACAAGGTCAAGGAATTGCGATACGTGTATGGCATCGAGGTTAAAAACCTCGACGAACGTTTCAAGGTAGATATTGGGATGCAGTGTATCCACACTGCATTGCAATATCATAATGATTTCGTTGGTCGATGGCTGTGCCATCGATCCCATATGCTCATCACGGTTTGCGTCAAATTTGTTGGCTTAGCTACATAATCATATGGCATCGAGGTTGAAAACCTAGATGAGCGATATAAGGTGGAGATGCTATTGCACACTGGCTATTGCTGCTTCGCCGAGGGCAAAAAGCTCTCTGTGGTAAGCGGCTCCTATTTTGCGCTCCAGTACGTTGCCTTCGCGATCAAGGAATAGTAAAGTTGGGTAAGCATTGATGCTGTATAATGTAGCCAGATTTACGCCGTTGCCTTTTTCGGCATTTACTTTATAGCTAATGAAATTTTCGTTCATGAATTCTCCGAGGCGTTTGTCTGGGAATACATCTTCCTCCATCAATTTGCATGGGAGGCACCAAGTCGTATAGAAATCAATGAAGACCAATTTGTTTTCTGCAGTAGCTTTATCGAGTACATCTGAAAGCGTACCACTATTTGTAAACGCTACTCCAGTTTTTTGGACTTTAGTAGTGGAGCCTTGCTTCGTTTTGCAAGCTGAGAAACTGAGGATACAAAGTATAAATACGAACCAAGTAGTGAACTGAAATCTTTTCATTTTGAATGCTTTATTGTATGAAATATACTACAACCTTATCAACCTATTATCAGAGGAATCATGACTGTTTTATCTTAACTAGAAGGGAGGAGGAAAATTGCTTTCTCAGTAAAGCTTTAGCAAATATATAACAATTTTACATATTTGTATAAGGTGGGCGCTTAAATCAATAGAAAGTAGGAGCTAGATATATGGATGCGTCATTTGGGGGACTTTTTTTTTGTGTGAGGGATAGGAAGCAGGACGCTCCTTAGAGCGGCAGTCCGTGCGTGGCTTGGTGGGGGATGCCAAGGACCGGAATGAAATGGAGTGCTGTATAGCCCGACCTCCTGCGATGGGCTGGAGGAATAGCCAAGAGGGCACACCCAAATACATATCTTACTTGACCGAATTTTGAATCATTTTTTTGACGGTATCTTCACGTTGGACAATATCGGCTTCGGATTTTTTGATATCGACATCTAGAGAGTAGACGATGCGTTTGACCTTGGCCTGGGTGGCAGCGACGCTATTGAGTGCGGATGCGATCTTGCGATTGACGACCCAGTCGGAAATGAGACTGTCAAAGAATATGTTGAGAAAAGAGTCGAATCCATTAAAGTCAAAATTGAGATTGAAATTTTGCTTTCCATGAATATCTGCTAGTTCTTTACTAAATATACGCAGCAGTTGCTGTGCTTGGTGGGAGAGTTTTTTGGCTTTATCGACATTGGCTGCGCGGACGAATTCATTGATGTTGACTCCTCGTCCCATGCTCCAGGAGCCCCAATTACGTGCAGTCTTGAGACTCTGGATCATGTCTTCCATGACACTGATGGCACTATTGCCGACCTCGACAGCTTCGAGACATTCTTTGCGGATATAGTAATATTTGTTGATTTCGGATTCTAGGGAACTGATTTTTTTGCCAATTTCCGATCCATTGAGCATGATTTCCTTTTTTCGGATAGCCAATTGCTTTTTTATTTGTGCGGTGACATCTGTGGCGTTGGCAACCTTCTCTTGGAGGATACCCTTCTCGTATTCGAGTATATCTAGGGTCTTTTTGAATTCCTCGTACTTCATGAAAGCATGGAGGTATTCTTGACGTTCTTTTTCAAGCTGAGCTTCCTTATCTCCGAGAATTTTTCTGAAAACACTTTTGATGCTCATTTTCTCTAATGCTTCGACATCTTCATGCTCATGGAGCATTTTGACTTCGAGATCATGGAGTTGTTGTTTTTTGATAGCCAGTTCGTTTAGGATGAACTCTAGGCGACTAGCGGCTAGTTCGTTGGACTTTTGGAGTTCTGTTAATTCTCTAATGCTTGGCATACTTTGATTATTTAAACTGTATTTTTTAAGATGACTTGTGCTATTTGTGTAATTTGCACACCAAATTAACAGAATTTCGCAATACTTAGGATGGAAAACAGTAAACCTATATGGGGCTTGGACCTTGGAGGTACAAAAATAGAGGGAGTAATATTAAAGAGTGCCTACGATATAGAGGTGTTGGAACGTATGAGAATCCCCACTGAAGGGGATCAAGGATACGAACATGTGCTGGGGCAAATCAAGTCTTTGGTAGATCAAATGAGTGAAAAGACAGGTCTTTTGCCAGAAAGTATAGGTCTGGGTACGCCTGGTGTGTTGGATCCCGATCTGGATACCATGAAAAATTGTAATTCTACCTCGCTCAACGGCAAGTTTCTTAAAAAGGATCTGGAGGCCCTGTTGGATATGCCGGTACGCATGGCCAATGATGCCAACTGCTTTGCTGCAGCGGAGACATGTCTAGGCGTAGTGCGTGATGTATTGCCTACGGCTACAGTAGTATTTGGAGTGATCATGGGGACTGGTGTAGGTGGTGGTGTGGTAGTCAATGGTAAAGCACTGTATGGTAGACATGGTATAGCTGGAGAGTGGGGGCATAATTTTTTAGATGCTTCTGGTGGGGAATGTTATTGTGGGAAGGTGGGTTGTGTAGAGACGATCATCAGTGGCCCTGGACTACAGCGGTATTATAAATCACTGACAGGGGAGCATAAGAAGCTGCAGGATATAGTAATGCTTGCGAAAAGTGGAAATGACGATGCTGCAGTGAAGACTATGGAGCGTTTGGTGTACTTTTTTGGAAAAGGGATAGCCAATGTAATTAACATATTGGATCCAGATGCCATCGTCCTTGGTGGAGGTTTAGGAAATATTGACATTCTGTATACTGAAGGCGTTAAAGAGGTAGAAAAACATTTGTTTAATCATAAACTGCGCACTTCGTTTTTGAAACCTAAGTTGGGCGATAGTGCAGGTGTATTTGGTGCAGCTTTGTTATAATAGATCATGATCAGAACGAGTTCACTTACTTATCAATATAACGGGGGGAGTGCGATGCGCTTTCCAGATGTATCTATCGAGCAAGGCGCGCATTATCTAATACTAGGAACCTCGGGTACAGGTAAGACTACTTTGCTCCATCTGCTGTCTGGCTTATTAGCGCCGAGAGCAGGGGCGGTGCATATCAAGGATACTGAAATCAGTAAGATGGGGGAGGCGCAGCTGGATGCTTTTAGAGGTAAGCATATCGGGATTGTATTTCAAGTTCCTCACTTTATAGCTGCACTAACGGTGTCGGAAAATCTACAATTGGCTCAAAAATTACCTGGCAATACCATCGATGTAAAGCGTATTGAATCTGTTTTGACGCAGTTGAATTTGTCTAGTAAACTAAATGCGTACCCTAGTCAACTCAGTCAAGGAGAAAAGCAGCGGGTGTCTATCGCACGTGCTATCATCAATAGTCCTGCTGTGATATTTGCAGACGAACCTACCTCCGCATTGGACGATAAAAACTGTACTGAGGTGACTGCCTTATTGAAGCAAACAGCTGCGGATAATAATGCAACTTTGGTGATCGTGACGCACGACAATAGATTGAAATCTGAATTTGAAAACAAAATCATCCTCGAAGAAATATGAATCTACTGAAACTAGCATGGAAAAATTTGAGAAGTAAGCCTTTGAGCATGCTCCTCAATTTGATGCTGTTTGGTCTGGGTGTAGGTCTGGTCGTATTCTTGTTGTTGATCAATCATCAGGTAAATAAAAATTTTGAAAACAACTTGGCAGGAATTGATTTGGTCGTAGGGGCGAAAGGCTCACCGATGCAAATGATCCTATGCAATATGTATCATATAGATGCGCCTACAGGAAACATCTCTGTCAAGGATGCACGTCCATTTTTTAATGCTAAGCATCCCGTGGTAAAACAAGCGATACCGCTTTCTTTAGGGGATAGCTATAAAGCATATCGTATCGTCGGTACGGATACTACTTTTGTGGATCTGTATGACGGGAAGATCGCAAAGGGTCGTATGTGGAGACAAGACTATGATGTGGTCATCGGTTCATTGGTGGCCGATCGCGCGCATCTGCACTTGGGGGATCAGTTTTATAGTTCACACGGACTGGCTGATGATGGCATCAATGTGCATGACCATGGTCAAAAATTTAGAGTTGTAGGTATCCTTGAGTCTAGCCAGACGGTTATCGATCAGCTCATCTTATGCAATACACCCACGATCTGGGCGGTCCATGATCACGAGGAGCATGATCACGAGGAGGTGGGTGACCATGAGTCACATGCTGATGGACACGATGGACATGATGGACATGAGGGTCACGATCATGCCCATCACGATCATTCAGATGCAGAGATCGAGGATGCACCTGCGAGGGTATTCAACTTGATGGATCACCCTGAGGAGTCTATTACATCTATTCTAGTCAAATTTCGAAATCGAGGTATACAGGCTTTGAATTTTCCGCGGGCTATAAATGAGCAGACCGATATGATGGCTGCACAGCCGTCTTGGCAAATCAATCGTGTACGCGATATGATGGGCTCGGGTACAGATATGCTGCGCCTATTGGCGATGGCTATCATTTTTGTGAGTGCGATCAGTTTATTTATTTCTCTATTTTCTTCTTTGCGTGGGCGTAAGTATGAGTTGGCTATACTCCGTGTGATGGGTGGTTCGCGCAAGACCTTGTTTGCTTTGATTATTCTAGAGGGTTTGATTTTGGCGGTGCTGGGTTATCTCTTGGGAGTAGCTTTAGGGCATCTGGGGGTTTATATATTGGGTGGCCAATTGGAGGCTTCTTATAAGTACAGTTTCTCTCCTTGGATCTGGTTGAAGGAGGAGTATCTTATTTTGTTGGTCTTGCTTTTATTGGGTTTTGTGGCTTCCTTGATTCCTGCGATCAAGGCATCAAAGACTCCGATATCGGAAACTCTGAGTGGTGGAGAAGGGGCGTGATTTTTTTGCTTTTGTTAAAATTATCATAAGGCAAGATCTACATTAAACAATCTTGCTTTAATATTATTTAGCACTTGAGATTAAAATTATGTTCAAACCTCTTTAATAAATCAAAGCCCATGATACGTTTTATGCTATCCGCTATATTGATATGCCTGACCCTTTGTATGGCAAGTGCTCAAACAGAATTGCCAGTTGAAGAAAAAAATGAAGTCATACAATCTACTAGGACTTCTGTCAACTTCACACTACGTAATAATTCTACAAAGTCGATTCCGCTCATTATACCCACCGTCATGAATCCCAATTTGTCTCCAATGTCAAACAGTGGTGTACGTCTGAAAATGGGTCAGAAAGTTTTCTTTAAAGCCAAAGGCAAAAGACAAGTTTTGCTGGTAGTCGATGACAGCATCGAGGAAGGTGCGATTTTGGAGGTTTCTAGTTTGCTAAAAGAGCGGAAGAAGGCTTTAGGGATAAAGTAGGAACAATTATTCAATAAAAATAAAAAAAGGAGCTCTTATAGGAGCTCCTTTTTGTATTCTTATTGTTTATAGAAACGCGTTTATTTTTGGCTGGTTCTTTTTACAAAAAGCACTACATCGGCTTTTGAAAGTCCTTTTGTCTCGCCACCTGAATGACGAGTAATCACCACCCCATCATTAGGTTGATAAATGTTCCAATAAGGAAAATTGGCTTCAGTTACAATACCAGAGTCTGATGCTCTATATAAGACAACATTGTTCTCGTCTCTATTGAAGATAGCATCTTCGATTTCACTAGCAGAGACAATTTTGAATTTGTGGGGGTAAATATTTTTAATGTCTGCTTCAGTTAGTTTTCTTGAAAGATCATCTTCAGAAATCAATAGGGTCTTTTTCTTAAGTATGTGTCCATACATTTTAGGAAGTTCCTTTGTTGGTTTTTTAAATTTGTATAGATTTTTATACATGAATTGGGCGTGCATAACAGCATATACAATGTCTACCTTTTTAAGCCCGAAGGAAGGTAGACGAACTGATAATAAAAGTTTTTCACTTTTCTTTCTGATGTCAAAAGTAGTTTCCGTTCTGATGTCTCCTACTGAAGACATGGTGTTAAATTCGGCAACAATGATACCGTCACCTGATCTAGCATATTTATAGATTCCTTTTCGCGGCATTAATTTGAAAGGGAAATCCAGTGTCCAGTATTGCTCCAGGACTTCTTTTAGCATTGCATTATACTCTTTAGCTTTTTTAACTTTCTCAGATTTTTTAAAATCACTAGGAGCAAGCATAAATACGATCTCCTTGGCAGTTTCCCCTTTTTGTGCCGTCAATGATTGTGGAAGTACAGAGCAGAGGGCAAAACAGAAAAGTAATATTGAATTTAATAGCGTTTTCATATGATTCTATTGGGTTAATATAAATAGTATAAGAAATTTGATTTATACATAAATCAAATTTTATTCCATAATAATAAATTGAAGGTCAAGTTGTTATATCGCGCCTCGACTATCCTTACTGCTCAGACTGATGTGCAAGTGATCTGCGGTACCTATATGTCGAAGGGTATGAAGTCCCATCAATTTAAAATACCATTGAAGTAGCTGATTGCGAAGCTCACTCCGACCATTCGTTCGGATGTCTACTGCGTGTACATATCCAGAGCTTTGTTTGTAGTGCAACGAGCGTTGCTTACTGGGCAAACCCATTTTTTTGTAGTCTTCAGGTTTTCTACTACTATCGGTTATCAACAAGCTTCTATCCAAAAACAGTACGGTACTTATGCTCAACCTTACAATGGGGTGTAGCTTAGTAAATTCTGCATGTACTTCGGAGGACTTCGCATTGGTGTTCGATAAAAAGAATAAACCATAACTGCTATATCCAAGTACCAAAAGTATAGCAATGACAGTACGTCGCTTGAGCGCATTGCTGCTCCCAATCTTTCCCGTGACCTTTCCATACATAAAAGTAAGGTAGATAAATAAGAGTAGGGTAGTGACGGCACCACTAGCCAATAGTGAAATACTCGATGCCAATTCGTAATGATTATGAAAAAATACGGCTCCCCTGATGAGCAATATGAAAGGCAGTACAAGCAGCAGCACTAGCTTAAGAGTATTGTAAATCCAATCTATCATTTGTCCTAATGTATGGTGCGTCTATATGCTTCCAAAATCCTACGGCCACAAGCTCACAACAATATAGATATAGCAAGCCATAAAGTAAAATTATTTAGACGATCTGTAAAAGTGATCAGATCAAGAGCCTCGGGTATAATGATTTGGGGCCATGCTGACAGAAAAAGTCAGCACCGAGCTCTGCGCAGCGTGGTCCCGATGAAAAAATCGGGACTGGTCGCTAAGGCGCCCACTGCTCCGATCTCTTGTCCGTTGGATTTTTT
>CALJVI010000095.1 GCA_937974575.1 uncultured Saprospiraceae bacterium
GCATCGCAATATCTACTTTGAAACGTTCGTCGAGGTTTTCAACCTCGATGCCATACACGTATCGCAATTCCTTGACCTTGTCATGCAGCTACAAAGGATATTTCAACTAAGAGAAAGTAAGTTTTGAGGACTGCCAAGCTAGACACGTGTATCAGTTCGATGGCACAGCCATCGACCAACGAAATCATTATGATATTGCGATGCAGTGTGGATACACTGCATCCCAATATCTACTTTGAAACGTTCGTCGAGGTTTTCAACCTCGATGCCATACACGTATCGCAGCCCCATCAAAATAAGAAACCAAGTCTAATTTTCAAAAGAAATCAACCCCAGCCGCACCACAACAAACCTTAAACTTACGTCCGTTACCGCATGGACAAGGACTATTGCGACCAATCACCATCTTCTCAATATTCAGATTTCGGGTATCCATATCCTGATCAAAAATCTCCTCTAGAATATCATACAACTTAGGATGCTTCTTTGCTAAGAGCTTAGGTCGTTCAAAAAAGTACTCGCTGGCAACGGCGAAAAACTCAATCCGATTGGTTCCGCCATAAGGGTTAATATCCGACTTCTCCTTATAAATCTGATCTATTTTCGAATTGATCAAATCCAACCACGGCAAAATATAAGGTTGTTCTAAAAGCAAACTCGGAATGCCATCTATGACACCATCTTGCATATCTATCAAATGAACAAACTCATGGACAGCAGTATTTTTTTTATCCGAAGTATTATCAAAACCATGGTGCAAAGCAGGTTTCGAGAGAATCATTTTTCCACTCATATACCCAGTCCCCACCATGCCGAGAATATTTCTACCCGGCCCAGTAGTTGCAAACTCTTCATTAAACATATCGGGATACAGCAGTACTTCAAACAGATTGGTATATCGCCAAGTAGGAAATTGAAAAATGGGAATCACAGCACTTGCCGCTACATAAATTCTATCTATAGGCGCTACATCTACTGTAATACCCGTGATCCTATAATTGAGAATAAACTCATGAACCTTATACTCAAACAAAGATTTCTCTATATCCGACAGAGAATTATAAAAAGCAACCTCTTGCATCAAGAGTACTCGCCATAACACGGGAAATGCCTCTTTCGGAACTTTCCATCGTCCTCGCTTTCTAGATTTCTTGACACCCACAAATATCAAGCTTACTAAAACACCTACAGCAGCATAAATCATGACTTCAATTTATTGAGAATATAGTCCGCTTTATAGTCTTCGGCTTCTTCTATATAAGATTCTGTTTTTTCTATTTCGTAACTAAGCATTTCATTAATCTGCGTAATCTTATCACTTAGATTAATAAGCAAATTACTTGCATTGAATATACGATGCTTCACAATCCAATCCGTTATCAAGGCATCCACAAATTGATCTAAAAAAGTTTCGAACTGTACTATCTCTCTGTGAAAATCAAGTTCAAAATAATCTTCTAACTCTACCAAACCTCCTTCATAACGCTGCATAAAGTTGTTTGCAATAAATATGTCTTTATTTATTCTGCGCAACTTCTTTTTCACCTTAGTACTATTATTACTCACCGCTCCCCACACTTCTAATTCTCCCAAAAAATCAGTAATTTTTTTAAGATAATTTTTCGCAACGTCGCCCTTCTTAATACAACTTAGCAGCTCCCTATTCTTGATATTATAGCTGGCTATTTTTTCATTGTATTCAAGCAAGGCTTCAGGATAATCATTAGATTGCACCAACAGATGCACTTTCGTTTTTAAGAGTTTCTCAAAATCTTCTTCCGCATTTTCCAAGCCGCTAAAAGTCTTTTGAAGAAGCATTTTTTCCTCATCTAGAATTTCCAGATTCTTCTCCAAACCTTTTACCTTTATAAACATCTGGATATACTCTTGTCGTTCCTTTTCTAGTTGCTGCTTCTTAGTACCAAGTACAGTGAGAAAAAGGGAATAGATATTATTCTCTTCGAGTTTTTCCACATCACGCTCTTCCTTAATAAGCTGAGCTTGCAAAGTAAGAAGTTCCATTTTGGCCTCTTCTATACGGTAGTATAAATTTGTGAGATGTGTACGCACCTTTTCCTTTCGGTTTTTCTCATCGTACAACTCGATCAACTGCTTATCTATAGAATTCATGTATTACGTGTTAGCTGTTAGCTAAAAATATCAAAGGACAATTAAAAAGATGAAAACAAATTAACAAACCACCAAAAAAAAGCTACCCTTCAACTTTATCCGGATCCAAATCTATCATGGCTTGTTGACACTTTTCACAAATGCCCAAATGCATAGTCACCTGCCGTCTATCATCATGAGATAAGTGCCCCAACTTATATGCTTTCATATCTTCCATTGCTAGACAGCGATAATGAGAACGTATCGCTCTCACTCTTTTTAAAACCACCAATAAAGTGGCACCTGCAAGCAACATAAACGCAATCGTCATAGCCTATATTTTTATAAATCTATGTTGAATACGGCGTTCCTTATGCAACTCTACTAGGTAGTACATTCCAGCAGGAAAAGTAGAAATATCAATAACCTCAAGTGGTGTAGAGGAAGACAAAATCAGAGCTCCGTCTTGTCTATATATTTCTATAGCTTGCGCTCCCATTTCATCATGAGATTTTAGATGTATTTTATCTGAAGCTGGATTAGGATACAAGAGACCATGCGCTACTCCCGAGTTGGAAGTACTCACGGATTCACAAAAATTGATCCCCCAATCTACATCCCTCCATCGGTCCCATACCAAGAATGGCACTCCCCCTCCTGGTACTCTCCATAAGGAAGATTCTGGTCCAGACAACTCTAAAAATCGGGTAATCTCTTCTGCGGTTAATATCTCTTGTGCGGTGCTTAATATATGATGCAGGGGCTTGGTAGCTCCCAAGCTTTCATACTCTTCTACACCCTCTTGAATACAAGCCTCTATCTGATTGAGATGACTCCCTCCCCACTCTTCAATATAAGTCTGAGGCATATAGCCATCTACGTATTTATCTATAATATCAATTCTGTAATTGTGTAAAATTGGATTTCCCCATGTTGTGACATACAGCTTGAAATCTTCGTTTGCAAATCCGTCTGCTATAGCTCGTTCTCGCTCAGCGTAGAAAGCTTGCATCAATGCTTCTAGCGTTTCGTCTTCTCCGTTAAATTCTATTTCTATATCAATAACATATCCTTCATATCCTGTCTTTGCCGCAAAGTAAAGAGCTTGACTTTGAGCAGCTACATTCCCTTTGTAATTATACGACCATGCCCAAGGGGAAACACCTTCATCGATATATTCTTTGATTAAGCCGCCATCCAATATGGTAGACCAACTACTAGGATCAAAACCCCCATCGGCAACTTTTACATAGATCCGTTTTGCTCCCATGGATGCTATGGTGCGGGCTAGATTGGTATGCGATACCTGACCAGTTTGCTCAAACCGCCAAAGCCATACGCCCAACTCGCTGCAGTTATCCTCATCTTGAGCATACGCAGCAGCCATGCATGTATAAGTAAGTAACAATATTAGAAGTAGTCTCTTCATAAGGCAGATCTATCCAGAATAGAATAGATAATAAAGATAGTAGAAAAAATCAACCTAGCCTAAGCTATTGATGTGCGCCATTGTTTCTGGCAGAGAACGCAATACCGTAACATGCTGGCTATTCAAAATATTTTGTGCCACTACTTGGTAGCCAGATAACAGAAGATGTACATCTGGAAATTGTTCTCGCATTTGATTTACGTAGCTACTTGCAGAGTCTCCTGCATAAGTTTCCGTAATCATAGTAAAAATATAATCCGGCTTCAAAATATTAACCGCATCACTGACATCAGATAAGGTAATATCGCCTCCTAGATAGGCTACTTTAAAATTGCGCTTCTTCAGGAGATAGTGCAATAATTGCAAACTCAATTCTTGACTTTCTTTTTCAGGCAGGTATAAGACAAACTTCTTTGCAGATACATCATTGCTTACCTCTAGATTATCGATGGCCGCTATTAATTTTTGTCTAATCAGGTTACTGATAAAGCTCTCTTGCACATGCTGGACAGAGCCAGTAAGCCAGAGCATAGACAATTTTTCTAAAAATGGATAGATAACATTGATCATGGTTTTTTCAAAACCCAATTGATCTATATTCGAATCAAGAATCTTGTTGAACTTATACTCGTCCATTTCCATCATGGAGATGGTCAAAGCATCCAACTGCACATTTGGTGATGCCTCCTCGTTGGGTATTTCCGCCAAAGCTTGAGCAAGATCCTCATCGCTCATCTTAGCAATTTTAGAAATCTTGTACCCGTTCTTTTTGAGGTAGGCAATATTCAGTAAAATCTTAAGATCCTCATCAGCATAGTACCTAATATTAGTAGCTGTACGGCTAGGCTGCAGTATAGCATAACGTTGCTCCCAAATACGGATCGTATGTGCTTTGATGCCCGAAAGCTTCTCTAAATCGCTGATTGAATATAATGTCACCTAGGAAAAATTGTACCCGTTAAACATAAACACCTTACTAATGTTCAAAAATAATACCGTATAAGAGCCTGTTTTAGCATGCTTTTAACCATTAGGCGATAATTAAATTGATATATTTAGGCTATTTTTGTAGTAAATCACATAAACAAACTATGCACCGATATCTATCCATTTTATTCAGCTTGATGCTGACTACTTTAAGTCTAAGCGCACAGAATGATTGCAATTACCAATTGATCCTTAATGATGTAGGTGAAGATGGATGGAATGGCGCAGGAATTAGCCTCTACGTAGAAACAGTAGTATCCAACTATACAATCAATGGAGCTACTGATACGATCAACATCCCTTTAGTAGAGGGTGACAGCATCAGCCTTTCCTACCAAATTGGCATCGCCAATGAAGACAACAACTTTCAGTTGCTCGATTCGGATGGTCAAGTAGTTGTAGCAGAAACCAATCCTGCAGCAGGTGTCCTATTTGAAGGATTCGCATCTTGCCCAATTTGCCCAGCAATTGTATTGGGCTCAGTGGTCAATGTCGACTCTTTTGACAATCGGGTTATGATAGATTGGGAGCCTTCGGACTCCTTAGGAATATATCAGATAGAGTATGCAAGATGTGGATTTTTGAATAATCCCGATTCTGTGCAGGTGGCTATGTCAACCGTATCATCTGCTACCATCAATAACTTGGACGAAAATACATGTTATGAGTATCAAATCTCATTGGTATGTCTTGGTGGCACACAAAGTATAAATTCAGCTCCAAAACAAGTCACAACCATCTTTACCAATGATGTTGGGATATCTGGTGCATTCGCTCCACAGTATGGCCAAAAATGTGATTTTCTAGCGGAAGACACCTTGTTTGTCTTCTTAAAGAACTACGGTGCAGCGCCACAAACGCTTGTACCTTTTGATTTTACTATCGTGCAAAATATCAGTACCACGGGAGGTATGGTCACAATGCCAGAAGACGGCTTGTACACTGGCGTATTGACCAAAGACAGCTGTGTTGCATTTCCTTTTGAAGAATTGATCGATATCTCTGAGCCAGGAGAATACACGATCACTATGTATACTTCATTGGATACGGATAGTAATATCTCAAATGACAGTTTCACATATGTCTTTTCACATACGCAGTTGCTGCCTTTCTTCGAACAGTTTAATAACGATGAATTGCCAGAGCGTTGGACTACAGATGAAGAGAGCGCTGTCTTTGCTGGGCAAGTTTCTAGTGAGCTAGGCCCACTCAATAGCAAGTTTGTATTGACCACTGATCGATATGGTCGCATCAGCGGTACAGACTCTTTAGGATTTGACTTCACCTTATCTGAGCTCAATGATTCTAGCACCCCAGCAACACTTACAGCTGGTGATCAACTATTAGTAGAAGTATCTAATGACTGTGGCGAATCTTATCAAGCGATCACTACTATCGATATGTCAAATTTTGACACGAGTCAATCAGGCCTACAAACCCTAAAATTCTCACTTGCCGACTACAGCGATCAATTAGTCAATTTTAGATTCACTGCTCTACGTGGTGGAAGCAGTTTCAGACTTGTCCTAGACGATATAAATGTATATGAATGTGGCGTCAACTCCTCTCTAATAGTAGATAGTAACATCTCCAATGTTACTTTAGAAGAGGAAGATGATGGAACCATCCTCGTAAGCCCACTTGGTGGTATTGCCCCTTATACTTTTCAATGGTCTACTGGCTTCACTGAAATGGGAGAAACCAGTACACTTACCAATGTCGGATCAGGCTTATATTCTGTCACTATTACTGATGCTCAACAATGTAATATAGTATCAGACTATAATGTAGGTACCGTATCTACTGATCAATTGGCAGATGTAGCTAAGTTGGATATCTATCCAAACCCTGCGCAATCTATACTTAACGTAGATATATCCTTAAGCAAAGCTCAATCCCTGGATGTGCGCATATTCAACACACTTGGGCAATCTATGTGGACAAATTCACTTCCTGCCGAAGAGCAACACATCTTACCCATTTCCGTATCTAAGTTTAACGCAGGTATTTACTTTATCCAAATATCGTCTACGTCAGGCCAAATAACTAAACGCTTTATAGTAGATTGATAAAGTAAGTAATTTGCAAAACCTTGTGACATTGCAAGTGTTTTCTAGTTAAATGATGTGGACATGAATATAGGTATTGTTTGTTATCCTACGTATGGAGGAAGTGGAGTAGTCGCTACAGAACTGGGTAAGGGCCTGGCTTCTAGAGGCCATAAAGTACACTTTATCACATATCGCCAGCCAACTAGGCTCAATAGTTTTCAGCAAAACGTGTACTATCATGAGGTGGGGGTCAAAGACTATCCACTTTTTGAGTATGCTCCCTATGACACTGCACTAACCAGTAAACTGGTAGATGTAATCAAGCACGAAAGACTGGATATACTGCATGTACATTATGCAATACCCCATGCTGCCGTTGCTTTTATGGCCAAGCAAATATTACGTACCCAAGGGATAGAAATCCCTGTTGTAACAACACTGCACGGAACGGATATCACTCTAGTAGGAAGTCATCCTGCTTTTGCGCCTGTTGTTGAGTTTTCTATTAACAACTCTGATGGCACCACTGCTGTATCACATTCCCTCAAAAAAGATACTTTAGATTTTTTTAAAATCAACAAGGAGATAGAAGTCATACATAATTTTATCGATCTATCAAGATTCAAAAAGACAAACAAGGATCACTTTAAAAAAGCTATTGCGCCAGACGGAGAAAAGATACTTTCACACGTCTCCAACTTCCGAAAAGTAAAGCGTGTACAGGATGTGCTGCAAATTTTCTACAAAGTGCGTCAGCAAATACCTGCCAAGTTACTCATGATTGGTGATGGCCCTGAGCGTCAAAGCCTAGAGGCACTATGCCGTGAATTGAATATATGTGGAGATGTTCGTTTCCTAGGTAAGCAAGATGCTATCGAGGAGCTCTTAGCCGTGTCGGACTTATTCATTATGCCATCAGAAAGTGAAAGCTTTGGTCTGGCGGCATTGGAGGCCATGGCCTGTGAAGTACCTGTCATTTCCTCCAATACTGGTGGTATCCCTGAGCTCAACATCCATGGGGAGACTGGCTACCTTTCGAATGTAGGAGATGTAGATGCTATGGCTGAATTCTCTATTAATTTGCTCAAAGACGAGGCACTACATCAAAAGTTTAGAGATCAAGCTTTTGCACAGGCAGAAAAATTTGATATTCAAAATATCTTGCCCAAGTATGAAGCTTACTACCAATCGGTCATGAAATCCATGTTGGTCTAAGTCTATACAAGCCATTACCTTTCCATATTTTAGATACTTTATCCTTGTGGGGTATACTCATGACAAGACTTTTGAAGTCTTAGCTGTGAATCCTAGGTATAGCATATTGTATTTAGGATAAAACCTAAAGAGGTAGATAGTACTCGCCCTAATTAATCGCGGAAGCGAAAGCTGGAGCTCGACAAACGGAGTGCGTAGAGACAAGAGGTGGTAGTGGTATGACGACGATAGGAGGAGTAGGAACGGACGACTCGGTCACGGCCAGATGGAGGCTCTGCCGGAATCTGGATCGTGATGGCCCACAGTCAAACACATAAAAATCGGGAATTACTTGATAAAAAGAATTTTTGTAGATGCCGCGTCCGGAGTTACTATGTTGTCCGCAGTGCTGAATACGAGGTATACACCGGTAGCTGCTTTGCGGCCATTGTAGTCCTTTCCATCCCAGATCGCCTGGCCACCGAGTGCGGTAGTTTCATACATCAATACGCCGCTGATATCTGTAATTTTTACATTGGCATTCTCGGCCAACCCTTTGATCGCAATAGGGCCATCGTAGTCTGGGCGAACCGGATTGGGATAGGCGTATATCTCTGGACTGTGCACCCTAGCACCAGCAATGGCCTCACCTCGCAAGGATATCAAGCCCTTCTCCGTGCCGACATATACATCGCCAGTCACATCATCAAATGCGATATCCAATACATTATTGTCTAGCAAGGGGCTGTTGTCTTCGTTGTAGAAGGCGATATTGGAAGTACCATTGTCGTCCTGTACAAATATACCGCTGGAGGTTCCAAACCATTTTCTATTGGCTCCATCAATGCCTATGGTATTGATAACTTCCCCCTTGAGCAGATTCTCAGACTCATCATCTACTTCGTTTTCTTCGACTATACGTTTGTTTCCTATACAGCTGGGATCCAATGCTGAAGATCCACACTCAAAAACAACTACTCCATCGGTTGTACCAACCCAGATATCGCCTTCTTTGTCCGTCTCTATACAGAGGACTTGGTTGTCCGGCAGATTGGAATTGTTAGTAGTTATAATACGTGATCTATCATCTGACTTATCTGCGAGGGTCCCATTGTCGTCAAATACTATCAATCCTTGGCTAGTACCAAAAATAATGGCCCATTTATATCCCAGTCGATCAATAGTCAGCTGGCCAATATTGGTCGTACCCAAATCAAAACTGTCCCATACTCCTTCATTAGTCAAAACGGATATTGGAAAGGGTGCGCCATTATTACTTATCCACAGATTCTCTTGATCGTCAAATGCCATGCCGCCTACACGTTCTCTCGCCTCATCGCCTACGGCTCCTTGGAGAGAGGAGTTGGTATCATTGTAAACAGTAAATGTATCTCCGTCTTGCTCGATCAAGCCTCCGTAGTAGGTACCTAAATACACTTTGCCATTGGAAGGGTGCTCTTTGATGCGCAAGAAATCGACATGCGCCTCCTGCGCTTCCAGGTTAGGATAGTCCCTACCACTTATTCTGCTCCAGTTGTTATCGCCGTCTAATACAAATACGCCATCCTTTCTCTCTGCACTATTTCCATTCACCGTCTGGCCCCCACTGGCTACATATACCTTGTCATCTATCACTCTAATTTCACTAATATTTTGAGAAAATGGAGAATTAAATTCAAGCTCATTACAGCTGCCCCCTTGTCCGTTTGTTTTTCGGATTCTTGTAAATCGGTCTGTAGACCAAATGTCACCTTGCTCATCCTCGACTGCAAAAGTGGGTCTATCTAGGCATGTGTTATCGAGCTCAATCAGCTCCTCAGAAGTGGGATTAAAACTCACTATCCTTCCTCTACATGATTGTACGCCTGATGCATTTGGATTAAAACACTCAAAACCTGCAATGACATTTTCATGATCTGCAGTAAGAAACTTCATTTTGAATAGATCCACTGGAGCGCGTAAGGTGGTAGCTGTATTCCCATCAAAGCGAACAAAGCTGCTGTCGATATTCATATATAGATGATCCCCTTTGGCCTCTAGCAAAGTGTTGAAATAATTGGGGGGAAAGTTTTCATCAGCTCCCAATAACTTCCAATCATCAAAGGCTTGTTGATTTGTGCTTTCTGACTTGTCTATATAATAAATGCCATCCTCCGTAGCAGCGTAAATATTATTATTAAATAATGCCACATCAGTTGCAGGTATACCCATATCTACGGTATACACAAACTCCAGTCTATCGAGGTCAAACTTTACTATACCAAAACCCGTGGCAAAGTATAAAAATTGAGCTCCATCGAATGTCAAATTATTGATACTACGGTTGTTGAAGTTGCCATCTCTGCTCAAGTCCGAAAAGCCAATAATGCGATCGGATGTGATCAAATCAAAAACTGCATTGTCATAGGTCACGACCAGTAGATCGGTCTCCTTGTTGGCACCAATGACACCTATACCAGTCTCGCTGAGGCCATCTACTTTGGATACAAATCGGTTGGTGTTTTCTTCCTTGTCAATCACCAACAGAGACCAATCCGTGGAAAAGAAAAGGAACTCGTCATTCTGTGCTATGTTGACAAAAGTCGTGTATGGAAGATGTGCCTTCCACTGCCCTATGGCCAACTTATCTTGTGCTACAGCTGTATGAATGAGAAGAAAAAAGAATATACTCGTAAGTGCTTGTTTCATTGGATGTAAACTTATAAACCTAGACGATAAATCAGTCTAAATATTGTAATCAATCGAGTTAAATGTCAATCATAGTGCGAAATATAGCATAGCAACAGGACTGATTCTCAAGGTACTCGGAGCTCTTATTTATACATGGTACTGGAATCCAGGTATTCAAAGACTTCAGGACTTACTAAATATTGTATGCTGTGATTATTTTTGATGCAAGCTCTAATGTAGCTCGCTGATATATTCATGAGGGGTGCTTCATAAATACTGATGGATGGGTGCTTGGCTAGAGCACCTTCTTCATAAGCAGGTCGACGATATACATAAATTGCGTGATCGCTCAATATCTTTTCATAATTCTTCCACTTGTGAAGATTACCTAAATTGTCAGATCCCATAATCAAAACAAATTCACGAGCTGGGTACTTTTCTTTTAAGTAGGCCAAAGTGTCGATAGTATAGGATGGCTTTGGCAATTCAAATTCTATCCTAGAAGCCTTGAGTACTGGATTGTTCTCGATAGCAATACGCACTAAATGTAGGCGATCATGATCCTTAGCTAAGGTCTTTCTTTCTTTGTGTGGATTTTGAGGAGTGACTACGATCCAGACTTCGTCGAGGTCTGTCTGAGTGGCCATAAAGTTGGCTATAATTAAATGGCCTACGTGTATAGGGTTGAATGACCCAAAAAATAATCCCGTTTTCATCTTATTGTTCTAAAAGTCGATCGAGTGTTTTTTCAAAATCTTTAGTCATCTTTTCGATGTCCTCATCTTGCAAAAGATTTTCATCAGCTTGGATGGCACTGACCAACCATTGGCCCTCTTTCCGCACAAGCTGTATGATCTCCGTATATGGTTCATTGCCTTCTTCATACTTGCAGGTACACTCTGCTTCATCAGCACCTTGCACTTGCTTGCACTGAACATTTTTGACCTCGAATGCGACTTTTTCTGTAGTAGGTTGATCCGGAAAGATCATAGTCTTTATGGTATCTATCATAGCAGCCGTTTCATCGGTACTATACTGCTTGGCTAATTCGTAATCATTGTGATGATAGTAATTCTCTAACCAAATACGTGCGACCCCCATAGGAGTATTTACTTTTTTTTCCTTTACCTCATTAGCACAGGAAGCAAGCATAACAGAGGTTACGAGTATGAGACATATTCTTATCACGCACTCACACTTAACATTACTGGCATCACTAGCATGAGGATGTCTTCCTCTTCTTCACTTTCGCCAGGTCTAAGAATACCTGCACGATTAGGTGTAGACATCTCCATACTGATTTCCTCGACTGTGAGGACATTAAGCATTTCGGCAAGAAACTTTGCATTGAAGCTTATCTGTAAAGGATTCCCTTCATAGGTACAAGTCAATTGCTCCGTTGCTTCATTAGAGAAATCTTTATCCTGAGCATTGATCGTAAGACTGCCATCAGAGATGGTGAAGGTCACTTGATTGGTGGTTTGGTTAGCGTAGAAAGAGATACGCTTCAAACTGCTGTGCAAGTCTGATCTATTAACTGTCATGCGGTTTGGATTCTCTACTGGAATCACAGCATTGTAGTCTGGGTATCTGCTGTCTATCAATCGACAAATCATTTGTACTTCATTGCTGGTAAAAAATGCATTAGACTTATTGAATGAAATCTTGATGTCGTCTCCCGACTTCAAACTGCTCTTCAATTGAGAAAGTACTTTTTTGGGTACGATAAACTGAGTGACGATCTCACTCTTAATGTTCTTATAAGTATACTTGACTAATTTATGCGCATCGGTAGCGACCATGATGATCTTGTCAAAATCCAATTGAAACAAGACGCCAGACATGGCAGGTCTTAACTCATCGTTACTGGTAGCGAATAATGTCTTACCAATTCCGTTGATCAAAGACTTGGCAGGTATGCTGATTTCATCTACATCATCTGCTTCAGGTGTTTTAGGAAAATCAGTTGCATCTTCTCCTGCCATCTTATACTTACCTGTAGAAGAGGTGATCTCGATGCCATAGTTTTCCATATCCGCACGGAAAGTGATAGGTTGCTGCGGCAATGACTTTAGTGTTTCTGTAAGGATCTTTGCAGGAACAGCAATTTCGCCGCTTTCTGCTCCATTCACTTCTACTTCCGTGATAATGGTCGTCTCCAAATCAGAAGCTTTGATGATAAGCGTATTACCCTCCAAGGTGAAGTGATAATCTTCTAATATCGGCATTACAACATTGGTTCCGATGGCTCCACCAGCCAGTTGCAATTTTTTTAGTAACTCTGTGGAAGAAACGCTAAAAGTCATAGGTATTAAATTGAATTATTCGATACAAAAGTAGCATTTTTGCATGCCTTTGCCATTTAATTACTCATCCAAATCATAAATAGTTTCTATTTAGAGGCAACATATTGTTAAAAAGAAATGCTAGACAGAACTCGTCCCCCTCACATATCCAAGATCACTAAGATTGACTTCCCTAATCCCGGACAACATACGCTCCCGAATGGGACGCCACTTTGGATATTAAATGCTGGTGTTCAGGATGTTATAAAGCTGGATATCTTTTTTAATGCTGGTAGGCCTTATGAAAATAAGAAGTTGGTAGCACGAGCTACCTCCAAAATGCTCCTTGAAGGTACCCAGACTCGCTCAGCACAAGAAATAGCAGAGATGCTGGATTTTCATGGAGCCACACTTGCCAGCCCTGTTGACCTAGATACTTCTAGCTTGATTCTCTATTGTCTAGGCAAACACTTCGAAAAGATGCTGGAATTGGTCTGCGATGTTCTCTCCTCCCCTAGCTTTAAGGACGAGGAGCTGGATTTTTTCAAAGAAAACACTATCCAAAAGCTTAAATACAATAACTCTAAATGCGATGTCCGTGCTTATCGACAGATCACAGAGTCCATTTTTGGACCTCATCACCCATATGGCTACAATAGTTCTGAGGAGATGATACATGCTGTCACAAAGGAAGATTTGCAAGATCACTTTGATAGGTTATACCACGGCAACAACTGCCGTCTCATGGTCAGCGGAAATGTTACTGCTGAAGTCATCCAGCTCATCGACAACAAATTAGGCAAGGCGCTTACTAAAGGAAAAGAGGCCGCTCCGATCTTGGTCAAAGAAACACAAGCTCCAACTAGAATAGATGATTATGTAGAAGGCTCCATTCAGACCTCTGTTCGTATCGGCAAGCATATGTTCAGTCGTGGGCATGAAGACTATGAGGGCATGTATGTGCTGAATACTATTTTGGGAGGCTACTTTGGCAGCAGGCTCATGATGAATATCCGTGAAGAAAAGGGCTATACCTACAATATATTCTCCTCACTTGACACCATGCTCTATGATGGTTACTTTTATGTAGGAACTGAAGTTGATAACGAATACGCTGACAAAACAATTCAAGAAATTTACAGCGAAATGGAACGTTTAAAAAAAGATCTTGTTGATGATATAGAACTGGAGATGGTAAAGAATTATCTTATGGGTAATTTACTGACAATGGTAGATGGTCCGATGAACTCGTCGGAAGTGGTAAAGTCATTCTTAATCAATGATATACCTTTCAGTAGTTTTAATCGGTTAATCTATAAAATACAGACCATCAAAGCAGAGGAATTACGTACTTTAGCAAACAAATACTTGAACAAGGATAGCATGTGGGAAGTCATTTCAGGGGGAATTAAGAATTAGACAAATATATATTGTAAAAATCTTAATGAATTGTCCCAGAAAATAGCTTTTTTTGTGCTTCCGCCAGTTATATTCAACTCAATTCGGGTTTTTAGGCGCTTACTTTAACAGATACATGAAGTTATTTAATTTTTTCACTCAAGAAGTGGCTATTGATTTAGGTACAGCGAATACGCTGATTATTTCTGATGGCGAGATTGTCATTGATGAGCCTTCGATAGTAGCCATAAATAGAAGAACTGGGGAAACTATAGCCGTGGGGAATAAAGCCATGCAGATGCATGAAAAAACCCACGAAAACATAAAAACTATTCGTCCATTAAAAGATGGTGTGATTGCCGATTTCACTGCTGCGGAAAGCATGATTGAGGGAATGATCAAAATGATAGGGAGTAAGAAGAAATTCTTCACCCATATGAAAATGGTGATCTGTATCCCTTCCGGTATTACTGAAGTTGAAAAAAGAGCGGTATTCGAATCCGCTGATCACGTTGACTCCAAAGAAACCTACCTCATATACGAACCCATGGCTGCTGCTCTAGGTATAGGCCTAGATGTAGAAGAACCGATTGGTAATATGGTGATCGATATAGGAGGAGGTACTACGGAGATAGCTGTAATTGCGCTATCAGGTATAGTCTGTGATCAATCTATCCGTACTGCTGGAGATGAATTTACTGAAGACATCATGGACTACATGAAGCGTCAACACAATATATTGATTGGAGAGCGTACTGCTGAGCAAATCAAAATTAATGTTGGTTCTGCATTGTTAGATCTGGAAACACCACCTGAAGACTACGCAGTCAATGGTCGTGACTTGATGACGGGTATCCCTATGCAGATAGTCATACACTACAGAGAAATTGCGGAAGCACTTGACAAGTCTATTTCCAAAATAGAAGAGGCCATATTGAAAGCCTTGGAAATGACTCCACCGGAGCTTGCTTCTGATATATACAAAACTGGAATCTACCTCACTGGTGGTGGAGCTTTGTTGAGAGGATTGGATAAGAGAATTGCTTACAAAACTAAGCTAAAGGTGCATGTAGCTGATGATCCTTTGAAGGCCGTAGTGCGTGGTACAGGTATCGCACTTAAGAATACGGATCGCTTTTCGTTCCTAATAGACAGAAACAGCACTTTGTCATAACGAATAGCTCTGATCTAGTAGTGCTACTGATCACAACTTCACTTCAAGCCCAAAAATTCTAGCATCAGCTTTGCTAGATCTTTGCTTTTTGTCTAGATTGCAAGTTCTAAGAATGATGAAGTAATAAGTTTACATCTTTCTACTTGTTCTTTTTCACCATTCCTTATAAATTGCAATAACATCTTTTTGGTATGCGAAATCTAATATTGCTTTTTGTCAAATACGGCAATATTTTTCTTTTCATCTTTTTAGAATTGGTCTGTCTTAGTTTAGTAGCAAGATACAATACTGCGCAAAATGAAATATTTGTTAACTCTGCAAATATATTCTCTGGCAAGCTATATGGAGGTGTCAACAACCTAAAGCAATACTTCCAACTATCAGCTGTATCCGATAGCCTCGCATCCGAAAATGCGAGACTTAGAAAAATACTCTACAACACCGATGTAAGAGAAGTGGCACAACGAGAATCCATGTTGAATCAAGACAGCATACTGCAATATTCTTATATCACCGCCAAGGTGATCAACAACTCCATAAATCTCAATAACAACAAAATTACCCTAAACAAAGGATCTAGCTCTGGAATTCAGAGTAAAATGGGTGTAGTAAACGCCAATGGTGTGGTAGGTATCGTCAAAGAGGTAAATGATAATTTTGCTGTTGTGCTTTCCGTTCTTCACCGAAGTGTACGCATCAGTGCTGGCATAAAAAATAAGGGATACTTTGGCTCTATGCAATGGCGAGGCAACGATCCAACTAAGCTTGATCTACTCGATGTATCTAGACATGCAGACATTTCCAAAGGAGATACCATTGTCACTAGTGGATACTCTACCAAATTTCCTTCAGATATTACCCTAGGTGTGATTGACACATTTTGGTTAGAACAAGGAGATGATTCCTACTCAATCCAAGTAAAGCTAAACAACGATATAAGTAGCTTGCAATACGTCTATGTCATAGACAACATACTTGCGGAAACACAAACTGAAATAGAAGAGGCAACAGAGAATGAATAGCGTAAGCACAAAGACCATATTTCAATTTGTTTTGTTGATGCTGCTCCAAGTAGCCGTCTTCAAACAGTTTACTCCAGACTGGAAATACGCCATCTATTTTCATGCACTGATCTATCCTGCTTTTATTATGACGCTGCCTTTTAGGCTGAGCAAGATTAGCATCATCTTATTGGGCTTTCTCTTTGGGATTATCCTAGATGTATTCTATAGTTCTCCAGGCGTCCATGCCAGTGCCTGTGTATTTACAGCTTTCATAAGGCCTACTATTTTATCTATTACCAAACCGCAAGGAGAATATGACATTCTGCATAGTCCTACTATTTCACACTATGGATTTATTTGGTTTGCGACCTATAGTGCAATAATGCTATTTGCTCACTTACTATTTTATTTCTCTGTGGAGGCTTTTACTTTTGTGTACATAGGACAGATACTCTTGAAGACTTTTGCTAGCTTTATAGTATCCTATTTTTTGATTATCATATTTCAGTTCATTATTAATCCTAAGTAATTGCCATCAACCCATACCAATAGACAGTATATCATCCGTGTCCTATTCTTGCTAGGCACATGTATACTATTGGCAAAGACGGCTCAGATACAACTACTGGATAGCAGCTATAGAGACAAGGCCCAAACCGCCGCCATCAACAAGTATGTCTTATACCCTTCTAGAGGCTTGGTATATGATCGCAATGAGAGATTGCTGACCTACAATCAGCCCATTTATGAGCTCATGGTGACATATAAGCAGGTCAGTCCTGACATGGATACCATGGCTATGTGCAACATCCTCAATATAGATAAGAAGGACTTCAAGGAGCGGCTCAATAAAACTTGGGGTAGGCGATACTCTAGATCTGTCCCCTTCTCCTTTATGCGTCGGCTTTCTTCTGAAGCCTATGGCCAGCTGCAAGAAAGCCTCCACGAGTTTCCAGGATTTTATGTTCAAAAAAGAAATATACGAGGCTATCATGATTCGATAGCGGCACATACATTGGGATATATCAGTGAAGTCAACCCCACCCAAGTTGAAAACACTGACATCTATGCTCCTGGGGATTATATAGGGTCTACCGGTCTGGAGTCCTTCTACGAAAATGAGCTAAGAGGTAAAAAAGGAATCAAATATCAGCTCAAAGATAATCTTGGCCGCATAGTAGATGACTATAAGGATGGCAGTCTCAATCAAAAAGCCATATCAGGTAAAGATCTAAAAATAAGTATCGATGCAGAGCTACAAAAGTATGGGGAACTGCTAATGAATAATAAGCTCGGAAGCATAGTCGCTATAGAACCGGCTACTGGCGAAATACTTACGATGATAAGTGCTCCTACCTACAATCCAAATCTACTCAGTATCAGTAGAGAACGAGGTCAACTTTTCAACACCCTCACCAATGATCCGCTCAATCCCTTTTTCAACAGAGCCGTATCTGCCAAGTATCCTCCTGGCTCCCTTTTTAAACCTATAGTAGGATTGATTGCTATGCAAGAAAAGGTATGGGAATACAACAGATTCGTACCTTGTACGGGTGCCTATTGGAATGTAAATCGTTTTCTAGGTTGTCATGATCACCCTAGTGCATACACTATCGGCAAGGCTATACAGTATTCTTGCAATTCCTATTTTTGTGAAACCTTCAAGAGTATTATTGACAAAGAAGGATTTCATAATCCCAACAAAGGCCTTGATCTGTTCAATTCCTACTTGTATGAGTTTGGTCTAGGCCAAGATCTAGGTATTGATTTTCAACCAGAAAAAAGTGGAAATATTCCTACTTCTAAATATTACAACAAGTTGTACAAGGGAAGTTCTTGGCGCTCTCCTACCATCGTGTCCTTGGGTATTGGGCAGGGAGAGGTACAGTTAACCAATCTACAGATGGCCAACTTAGCGGCCATTATCGCCAATAGGGGACATTATTATACCCCTCATCTAGTCAAAGACTTTATTAACAGCGATGACACCATTGACGAAAAGTATACTACCCGTAAAAATGTAAGTATAGACTCTATACATTTTGAGCGGGTTATAGATGGTATGGCCAATGTTACCGTGGGGGGTACTGCGACCTGGAGTCATATCTCTGATATTACGCTTTGTGGCAAAACAGGAACTGCACAGAATCCGCATGGCAAGGATCACTCTATTTTCTTCGCATTTGCTCCCAGAGAGAATCCTCAAATCGCCATTGCTGTATATGTTGAGAATGCTGGGGATGGTGGTAGGTTTGCTGCTCCCATAGCCAGTCTGATGATAGAAAAATATATCAAAAACGAGATTCGCGACAATCGTAAATACATAGAAGACTTCATTCTCAAAGCAGATCTTTTACCAAAGTCTTAAGTTATTAATCCATTTTATAATTATCTGGGGCCTTCCCCTTTTGCTTGCCCGACTGCCTCACGCTGCGGGCTTACCCGACTGCCTTGCGCTGCGGGGCCGCTATGTTCCAGGACTCGGCATCCGCCTCGGTCTTTCAGACGGTGTCGCAAAAAAGCGCCACCCCCATTCCACAGCGCTAGGCCAAAAAAATCTCCGTTGAAGGATAATTCATTTTTATTTTACCTTTTGCAAGGACTTTCATCATTACAGATATAGAAAAAAATATTATGCTTACTTTAGCATTTATAATCTACAACTAAGATATGCTCGTTTCTGCAATAGTCGCAATGGATAAAAATAAGGTCATCGGTGTCAACAACGAGATACCATGGTATCTCCCTGCTGACTTTAGATACTTCAAAAGAAAGACTATAGATCACCATATCGTGATGGGACGTAAGTGCTTTGACTCGATTGGCAAACCACTACCCAAGCGTACCAATATCATATTGACTCGAAATCCATATTTTATTGCTACAGATTGCCTAGTCTACCATAGTTTGGAAGAGGCACTCAGCTTGGCTTATGACAACCAAGAGGAAGAATGCTTTATCATAGGCGGTACAGAGATCTACAAATTGGCGTGGCAATACTTAGACAAGCTTTATATTACGGAGGTAGACACTGAGGTGGCACATAAGGAGGAAGATTACGTCGTCCACTTTCCTGAGCTCGATCCAGCAGAATGGACCGAAGTCAACAGTGTACCGAAAGAAGCAGATGAGAAAAATGAATTTGGCTATACCTTCAAAATTTATGAACGAGTAACTAGTTAATACCTTCCTCCATGAACGAAAGAATAGAGTGGTTACAATTTTCTCTTTCCATAGGCAGCTGGTCTATCAGCGTAGGGCAAATTTTAGGCATCTTACTGACACTACTTCTTACTTTCCTACTCTATAGACTGATCATCAAGAAACTCCTTCCCTGGTACTACTCCGTAGATAGCAGCGTGAGCGAAGCGGATAGAGCTACCATTCGTCGTATCATCCTTTCTATATTGTTGCTGATCCTCATCACAGGACTGTTGATCTTTCTGAGATTTGACTATATCCTATTTGCAAAAGACACCTTTGAGCTGCGTATCTCCAATATATTTGAGGGATTGCTCATCCTGCAAATAGCTCGACTTTTGGATCGTACTTTATCTCGGCTTCTAGCCAACACGTACTACAAAAGCCATCCAGATGAAATAGGCAAAGCCCATAGCAAAGTCGATCAAAAGGCAGGAAAAACCATACAGTACATCGTATATACCGTAGCTTTGCTTTATGGGATTAGAACTCTTGGGTTTGACTATCATAGAGCTGTAGGGGGCATCAATTTGTCTTTTAGCAATATTCTTATTGGTATCTTAATCATATTAATCGCACGCCTTTTGGTGTGGATATTCTCACAGATTGTGATGGATAGCTACTATAGAAAAGAAAAGGTGAATCTTGGTTCGCAATATGCCATCAACCAATTGATCAAGTATGTCATCTTCCTTATTGCCTCCTTACTTGTTCTTGATAATCTTGGAATAGAGATGACGGTGATCTGGGGTGGTACAGCAGCACTCTTAGTAGGCTTGGGTCTGGGACTTCAGCAGACCTTCATGGATTTGGTCTCTGGCTTGATCTTATTGTTTGAGCGCAGTGTGGAGGTGAGCGATGTGGTCAAGGTGGATGGACTCGTCGGTACGATTACCAAAATAGGACTACGTACCTCCAATCTACTGACTAGAGAAAATATTACAGTCATTATCCCCAACTCCAAATTGACCATTGACAATGTAATCAACTGGTCTCACTTTACGGATCGAGTAAGGTTCGACATCAGTGTAGGAGTCGCCTATGGTAGTAATACCAAATTGGTAAAGAAGACACTCCTTGCTGTAGCTTCCGACAATCCTTATGTGCTGAAAACACCTGGCCCGTTTGTTCGCTTTGTAGATTTTGGAGATTCTTCGCTCGATATGGAATTGCACTTCTGGACAAAGAATTTATTGATCTCTGAAGACATCAAAAGTGATCTTAGATTTGCGAT
>CALJVI010000096.1 GCA_937974575.1 uncultured Saprospiraceae bacterium
ATACTTAGCAAGTATCAAGAAATGGAAAACGGAGATCAGTCTGTATTTACACACCACGAAGCAACCCACGCAGATATCGAGTACGAAAAAGAACTGCGTACTGGAGTAAAAAATCCCATCTGGGGAAAAATTATTATCCTACTTATAGGTCTTGTCATTCTTCGTTTTATAGCCAAGGGCCTAGGTTTTCTGCCGCAAGATTTTGAGCCATTTTAGAGTTGGTTTATTTACTCTCTTTTATCGTATGCACCTCCCCCTCATACTCAGTTTTTACCTCAGCTGCATTGTACCCTTTCTCTGTAAGGTAGCGGCTAAATATTTTGGAGTATCCATGAGTAACAAAAATATTTTCTGCTTCACAAGATTCTATAGCTTGTATCAGTCCAGTCCAGTCGGCATGATCTGATAATGCAAAACCTCGGTCTTCTTTTCTCTTTCTTCCAGCACCGGGTACAGTCATCCATCCTGATGTCCTTCCTGTTGAAACATTGCCAAGATTTTTCATCCAAGGATTACCTGTTGCAGTAGGAGGGCAGATCACTATATTGCCAGCATAGTCTGCTGCGTTTTGATGATTTGATATTTTGATAGTGTCGTTTAGCTTGTAGCCTTGTTTGCGTATGATTTGATTCGTGTTTTCGATAGACACATGGGTATATACTTTGCCGATGGAAGGATCCAGTCCTTGCAATAATCGCTGCGCTTTGCCAAGCGAGTATCCTGTGAGTACAGAAGTTTTCCCTATGGATTTATTTTGCTTCCACCAGTCATTTATTTCTGCGAATATTTCTGCTTGCGGTTTCCATTTATAGACGGGCATTCCAAAAGTAGACTCGGTGATAAAAGTATGACAGCGTACCGAGTCGAATGCTTCCGATAGTCCGTCATTTTCTGTTTTGTAATCTCCTGATACGACCCATATTTCATCCTTGTATTCCACTTTGATTTGAGCCGATCCGATGATGTGTCCCGCTGGATAGAAGGAAAATTTCACCCCGTTGATGGTCGTCGTTTCACCATATTTTACAGAGTCGATTTTGGCTTTGTGGCCAAGCCTATGTTGGAGCACAGGTTTTGCAGAATGCGTACAGAGGTAATGATCCATTCCCGGGTGTGCATGATCCGCATGTCCATGTGTGATCAGCGCGCGCTTCACTTTTTGCCAGGGATCTATATATACATCCGCTTGAGAAACATATAGTCCTCGCTTCGTAAATTGTATGAGTGGCTTAGCTGGATTCATAGCCTGCAAAGCTAAATAAAATTGAATCCTAGGGGTAGATTATTTGGGCGCTATTTCGGGCTATCCGTTCCTACTCCAGGCGCTGCCATATAGTTTGGCTAAGGGCACTGTTTGTCTCCTTCTATCGTCGGAGCCTGCTCAGTACCCAGCCGCACTATAGGCCAGCACCCTGCGTACCACTTCTATCCCGAGCGCGTGGATCTTGCATTTTTTTCTAATCTTGATATTAGGATGAGGTGGACATATAAATAGTTAAGTCGTCTGCATACTTAACTTTTTTATAAAAGAGTGTACTAGCGATAAGGACTGATTGACCATGATATAGCAAGCGGTTTAAAAGATATCCGACAAGCTGCAATTTGAGAGTTTGCCGAATCTCATATCTTGGTAAGTCTCAATAATATAATCCTATGAACTAATCACTCTGTTTGGTCACTTAGTTTATTTGCACTACCTTGCGCCTGATTTGGTGCCTTGCGCATTTTTTTGTGCAATGCTTAAAAGGGAATCCGGTGTGAATCCGGGACAGTCCCCGCTGCTGTAAGCTCCATGATCGCTTTTGCAAAAATACCACTGTCGTTAAGATGGGAAGGTGCAAAAGTGGAGTAAGTCAGAAGACCTGCCAAAATCACATATTTCAATAGCTTTCGGAGGAAAGGCATAGGAAAAATTTGTAATGCGTCACCTGACTCATTATCAATGGGTAGTATCTATCTACCATCCTATAGCTTACTCTTCTGTAAATTTTGTTTAATGACCTTTTTGAAGGTATTTGTGTCATGCTTATTTATGCTTTTATCTTTTTGTGCCGATGCACAAAGAGATACCACTGAGCATATGCCAGTAAGAACCTTGAATGGAGTAGAGGTCGTATCACAAGCTTCCAGAAAGGTTGTTGATCTACTGAAAAAAGAAACCATTTGGGATGCCAATAGGATTCAGACCAGCGTAGGTATAAATGTGTCAGATCTACTTCAGCAATCTAGCTCTGTTTATGTAAAGAGTTATGGGAGTGGTGGCTTGGCGACCGTATCCATTAGAGGCGCTGGAGCAGGGAGGTCGGCAACAGTATGGAATGATATGCCATTGCTCGGCTCTACGCTTGGCTTGCTGGATTATTCTTTGCTCAATACGGGGATGTTTGAGACCGTAAACTTGTCTGTAGGAGGAGATAGTGGGAAGCATGGTTCAGGATCTATAGGAGGCAATGTCCAGCTCGATAATCGAAATGAAATATATGGCGAAGACGGATACACTATCGGATTAAGATCCGTATTGGGAAGCTTTGGTAGATTTCATCAGGGTGTAAAGTATGGTTTTAAAAAGAATAAATGGTGGGCTACTACTCGTCTTTCTTTTGAAGAAGCTAAGCAAAACTTTACTTACCAAATTCGTGAAGACTTGCCTGTGAAAGAAAACACGAATGCTGCTAGAAGTCAGTTTTCAATACTTCAAACAGTAGGGTGTAAACTGGATAGTAACAATGAAGTAGAGCTGCATATTTGGGCGCAGGACAATCTACGTCAGATACCACCAACGACCGTGCAAACAAGGTCGGAAGCAGAGATCGAAGATCAGTTTGCAAGAGTACAAGCCATCTGGAAGTACAAGCAGCATGAAAAGCTGAGCTGGAAAACGATAGTCGCCGCAACACATAATGTGAATGACTATGTAGATCCTCTTGCAGGTGTTTTTGGCAATAATGTGTTTGATCAATATTATGTGAAAACAGCAGCTTCTTATAAGAAAGGCAATAGAACGTGGAATGCTGGTCTTAGCAATCGCCATACAAAAGCACAAACAGAAAATTATAGAGGACTGCAAACGCAAAATACGCTATCCCTGTTTGCTGATTATGGTCTCACTCTAAACAAGTGGAGATTATATATTAGTGTGCGTGAAGAGTTGTTAGATGACAAACTCAATCCACTCAGTGGGAAAGTTGCTGCTACCTATTATGTAAGCAATAAGCTCAACTTTAAAGCTACTGCAAATCGCCATTATCGCAATCCTGCATTGAATGATTTGTACTGGGCACCAGGCGGTGATGCGTCCTTAGAATCTGAAAATGGTTGGAGCCAAGAGTTGGCCATGGAGTACACTTACAGGAATAATATGAAGTGGAGTATTCATGCATTTAACAGTAAGGTTAACAATTGGATTCAGTGGGGTTTACTAGAGGAGCGAGACTTTTATAGCGCGCTAAATTTACCCCAAGTTTGGTCTCGTGGATTCGAGGCTCATCTAGCTATACAAAAAGGCAGTTCAGCTCGAAACGTTTCTTTAAATATGTCTTATACCCATAATCTTTCGACCTATGAATTTAGTTTGAAAAACCCCGCCCTCCTAAAAGGAGATCGGGTATTTTACGCACCTGTTCATCAGGCAGTGGGAACCATAAAATTTCGACTACCTAGATATGTATTCTCTTATAGCCATAGAGTACAGTCAGAAGTTGATACATTTCTAGATCCACTCAAAGGTTTTAATATTGGTGATTTGAAGCTGCAAACTTTGTACAAAGATGTAAACTTGTTTTTTACTGTTCAGAACATTTGGGACAGTTCCTACCGTGTAATCGTAAGACGACCTATGCCAGGCCGTAATTATAATATTGGAATCAATTTTAAGATAAATAATTTATTCAAAAATTAAGCTATGAAAATTATTACTACAATTACTTTTTACCTTTTTACTTTCTTAGTGCTTAATGCACAGATAACCGCAGATTTTGAAAATTTTGGCCTCAACGTCGGAGAGGTGTTGGATCAAGATATGACAGGTGCAGGATTTGCCACTGGCTCTGTATCGTTGCCCAATAACTATAATGAAAACTATGGAAGCTGGTCTGGTTGGGCTATTTCTGCGACTACAGATACGATCACTCCAGGCTTCACCAATCAGTTTAGCTCTATTACAGGCAGTGGCTATGATGGATCCACAGCCTATGGAGTCGCATTTGAATTTGGAACAAATACAATAGAAATAGTTTCAACAATAAATTCTTCTCAAGCGGAAGTATCGGGGATGTACATTAGCAATAGTACTTATACCTATTATAGTATGCTGGAAGGAGATGCTTTTGCCAAGAAATTTGGAGGTGAGACTGGCGAAGATCCTGATTTCTTATCTGTAGTGTTTAGAGGAGAAGTTGATGGAGTAGCGACAGCTGATTCGGTAGAGTTCTTTTTGGCAGATTATCGATCTGATAACTCTACTGAAGATTATATTCTAAAGGACTGGACATGGGTAGATCTTTCAAGTTTAGGATTTGTAGATAGAGTGACCTTTTCTATGCGTTCATCTGATGTGGGTGCTTATGGGATCAATACCCCACTTTACTTTTGCGTAGACAATATCATAGTTGTAGAAGATCCACTTAGTGTAGAAGATCTACAAACCTTAGACATCGATATTGCCCCAAATCCTACCTCAAATATGTTAAATATTAATTTAGCATCATTAGATGAGGCTCATGTGAAAGTTTTTTCGTTACTTGGTGTTCAACTTGCTGAAAGTACGTTTTTTGGCGGGTCTACATCACTGAATTTAAGTGATCTTCCCTATGGACACTATATCATTCAAATACAACAAGGAGGAGCTATAGGCTCTACTAAAATAGTGAAGATATAGAGGTAAGACCATTAAAAACCAAATATCTAAGACTGAGAAACTTTAGGGTTTCTTAGTCTTTTTTTATGCCCATACAAAAGGGGTACATATTTTGATTTACATTAGTACTTAAGTCTATTATTAAAGATGCTCTAAATATTAAGATATGCGCGCTGGTGTACCTTCCAAAAAGAAGCAAAGTTTTGCAGTTAAAGCTCCTCTCCGTATGTATCTCCGCAAGTTCGGTAGAGATATCAGTTTACCAGTAAAATATGGCGACCTTATGCGGTTTGATAATACCGCCTCATTGATTGATGAGAATGGAGAAGATACACTTTGGGAGACAGCTTACTATAGCGAGTCGGATACTAGAGAGTTACACTTAGCACTTACAGAGATTTATGCCTTGCTCAAAACGGATGGCAATATTGAAGTACTAGAACATTTGTCTGTAGCACGTATAGACTGGTGTAGCTTTGGCAATACTCATCCATTTCGCATTCGCATCATCAATCGATACAATGACAATTATGATCACTTTTATGTGAAGAAGGCTGATGCTTCCAGAATCTACGGATTAGAGTTGGAGCATATTTTGTCACCAGAGCGAATTACTTATATGGTAGATCAAGATACGTTGATCGAGGAGCATATTGCTGGGATTCCTGGGGATCGATTTGTAGCTCAAAATCTAGAGGTTCCAAAGTTTGACCAAACAAGAATTACCAAAGAGTTTGTAAAGTTTAATGAACGATGCTTTGTAAGACTTTTGGGTGACATGCGTTCCTACAATTATGTAGTGGATGTAACACCAGATATAGAGGGCAATCAATATCGTATTAGAGCCATCGATTTTGATCAGCAATCTTATGAGGGGAGAAAGACTTTTTACCTGCCTCAATATTTCAAAGAAAATAATCCGATTATCAGAATGGGTATGGATCTTATGGATCCCGATACCGTGACTCAATATCAGTTGGAGGAGCGCACACTAATAGCCAATAGAGCTAAAGGAGAATCGATTCGTCTCAAGTTATTACTGGATGTAATGCGCAAGGATAAAGTAAGCACCAAGGAAAAAATTGAAAAACTAAAAGAGGAATTATCCTCTCATCACAAAAACGACTCTTTCTCATCTTGCCTTAACATGGGGGATATTGTATCCGCCAACATCGACTTGATTATCCAAAAAGTATTTACCCAAAGTATTGGGCTTTAGAAGCTCCAATCCTTGCTCCAAGTATCTATCACATCAATATAGAATTTTATCCCAGTCGTTGAGTTTGCAATATTTGAATTCGCCAACACGCCATAGACCCCAAGTCTAAGTCTTCTTCTTGCACCTAATTTAAATGTGCGCTCTAGGCCAGCAAATATTTCTTCATGTCTAACATTCGCATCCTTCACCCACAAAAATCCACCACCAGCTACAGCCTGTATTCGAAGTAGCTTTACCAAAGGAATATTGTTAACCAGTGCTCCATTGAAGTGATGTATATAATGCGCTTCAAAGTGAAGGTTAGTCGTAACGAGTGCGGTATCTAATGCGCTGAAGTTGTACAGTGGATCTTCCTGCCAAATAGGATTGGATTGATTGAATCTTTTCACATCGACAAAACGAACGTCTTGGGTATTGATAAAGTCACCTAGCTTGATATTGTACTTAGAGCTTCCCAAAACACCCAGCACTATATTTTGCTCAATCTCCAATTCCAAACGATCATAATTGATGTCGCTGCCCAGTAGTTTGTTCCATCCCTTTCCATATCTCAGATGAAATGTAGGGTACTTGCTTCCTAAGATTACTTTTCGGGTAGGTTCTGTCATATACCGTTGCCGGGGCGTGAAGCTCAAACGGAGCTCCGTAACCAAGGCTTGATATGGGTCGAACTGTTGTGTAGGTCTATCGTCTATAATTTCATTGATAAAAGTAGGTGCATAAAAACGATCAGCAGATTGGCGATTATTGTACTCTATATTTCCTCCTAGGTAGAGGCCATTTACTAGCTCTATTCTGCTCCCAAATTCTATACGATCACTCATATAGTAATTGGAAGAACGCAGTTGATTTATAATGGCATCATTAAAATTTATAGAACGAAAATCCCGACCAATATCAAAGCTAAAGTCCAATAGTTTGTGTGGATCTAGTCTAGTCCAGAAGCCTACATATCCTAGTAGATCTTTATTTTGCAGGCCCATGGTGACTCTGCCGCTAGTTCTAAACATTCGACCATCTTCAAATCGTTTGAAGAAGTTTGCAAATGGACCGGCACGCCATCCTCCAATGATTTTAAAGTCAGCCAAAGAAGGCAATGGCCCAATCCATAAGTGGCTTTTCTTTTTGTGATTACGAAATCCAACGCCATTCCAGACTACATCCAGAAATTCAATTTTATTGTAATTCTCATCCAGAGAATCCAGATATACATCACTGGTGATCCAAGCTTGCACACTATCTTGATAAGCCACTAATTTTTCTTGTTCTATAGTCAGAGGCTCGGGTCTACTTTCTAGCCAATAAGTACTATCTCTTTCCAGTGCTTCTTTGGTAAGAATCGATATTTCATTGCCAAAAAACTTAGGTTCAAATATGACGTCTTTTTCAAACGAGTCAATAGTGACCACGGTATTGCCTACAAAATTTTTCTTTCCTCCTACTTTTGTTTCATAGTCAAATTCTTGCCTGTCCGTCAGCCATACGCCATCTGTCAATGTATAATTTTGCTTGATGGTAAATTTATCATAAAACTTGGCAGCACCTTTATTTAGCGATAGTTCGAGACTACGGATGTTCCATAGCCCTTCATTGATATACATGATACCAGATACAGAGGCGTTTCCTTTTTTTCGAGGACTTACTTTTATCTTATACACCAGTTGCCCACCTTCTTCGATCTTGCTTTCGAGAAGTTTGTATTTGTAAGTAAGGATTGAAGTATTACTAATCGGAGATACTATCGGAGTATCTGATATCCCTTTTAGCTTTACTAGATTTTTATAAAATGAAAAATTCACTTCAGATAGGTTGGGAATAAACAAAGATTCTTTTCGACCATATACTGTAAATGCGTTTCTGATTTCTTTATACAAATTTGGTTTCTGATGATTCATGGTGAGTTGCATTTCTACCATATTTATTTTGTTCATCTCCTCATCCAATTTGCGCTGCATCTCTTCTATCGGGTCAATAGGGGAGCCATCCTTGTTTGTTCGTTTTTCTTCTTCGTAGCCCTTTTCCTTCTTCTTAGTGATGTCGAGCCTTTCGATACTCTTTAGATACATCTCACTTCTCGAACTTTCTACAGGATTGATGTATTTGTCTTTTGCTTCGATGACCTTTCGGATGATGCCATATGCGGGGTCTTTTTTCTCCGCCTTTACAATGATCTCATTCATTAGTACAGTGGAGTTTTCCAATGTAGCATAGATCTTAAATTCTTCTGTATCTTTCAAGACAGCACTGATATTTTTGGATTCATAACCTATGGCAGAAATAACCACGCTATATTCTCCAGATGCAACAAGCGACAAGAAAAATGTACCATCATCATTAGTCGAAGTTCCCGACTGCAATTCTTTTACAAATATATTTGCGTATGAAATTGGCAGACCATTTTCATCTACCACAGTACCTGATAGGCTTTGCGCCATAGCGCTACCTCCTAGAATTAGGAAAATGAAAATAAACAGAATGGAGGGATTAAATTTTTGGACCAGCATGTATACTCTAAGATTTAAGATAGAATTATTATTTTGTGCAGGATGAATTCTTAATATTTTTAATCTGAAATTTCTTTATCTATTGTGTTTGCTTATAGGAATGGATAGTCCAATTTTCATCCTTTTTGCGATAGTTTATCTCTGTTGTCTTACCCAAATAGGAAAAAACAAAAACTGCTTTCTTTCGCTTTATTTGCAGATTTAATATTTTCATATACGTCACTCTTTTACTGTAGTCTCTACTGCTTAAATTGGGCACAATGTTCAAGTGTGTCCCTTTAAAATGAAGGGCTATCTTATTCGATAGCTGATCATTTGCTAATATTGAAAATGGCTTGAATTCACCTTTCCCTATGATATCAATCATTTGGGGGTCGTCAAAGGCCATTTGAAGCAATTCTTTCTTTATTAACTGATCATGTTGCTGGTCGTTCTTTAGGGTATTTTTACAAACCCAAATATCGTCTATTTTTTCCAATTCAACCTGTACTTTTGTGGAGTTGTATTTGAAGGCCAAGATTGCTGTTTCTCCATCAATTTTGAAATCTTGCACATTGACAAATTCATCATTCACGACCACGAAACTTCCAGAGTGAATAGATTTTATCAGGATCACTTTTTTACCAGCAAAGTCGACTTTAATCAAATCATCAAATACGCCATTCGTGACTAGAATGAGCTGGTTAAACTCATTTTTAGCGTTTCTAGCAAATACTTCATTTTTAAGATCTGCTGTATTCAAAGCTGTTTCGAGAATAGTCTCTAGCTCAGTACGGACTCCTTTTTTAGATTCCAATTTTACGTCCTGTTTTTTGGATTCACTTTGCTTTTTTGCTTTTATGGATTTGACTATTGGTGGTTCGGGAGTTTTTTCAATAATGAAGTCTGTAGTTTTTATCATTTCACTTTTAGTATCCAGATTTGGCAGATTTGCATGTGCCTCCCTTTTGACATTGCTTACTTCCAAACGTGGTTTTGATAAAGGTGTATTTTTAATATGTGTTTCCTTAATTATTGTTTTTTCTTTTTGAGGCATTGTTGTGTTCTCGATTATTTGAATTGGTGGCTCTTCCTGAATACCAAGGGTGGAAATGTCTTTTTCATTAGGATGTGGATTGTCTTGTTTTTCTGTGAAAAGCATATTCTGTTTATCCTTAGATTCAAAGCCTGAAAATACCGTAACAGATAAAATTAAAATTGCCAACAGCACTAAAATTGTATTTAGATATATGTGTTTGAGGAGCCAATCTTTCAGCACAATCGCCACTCCCGGATTTAGTGAAGTCTCTAAATTTCGCGAAACTTCTTCAAAAGAAAGCTGTGGGTCTTCCTTGCGAGCACTTTCAAAAAGGGTTTGTATGTATTTTTCTTCTTCCATTTATATGCTATAAATCAATGATTGGATGTATAAATATGCGTTTTGGGCGCCTCTCTCGGGATAGCCTGTAAGTTTTTAATTATTACAGCGAGTTCTTTCCTGCCTCTAGCGAGCCTTTGTTTTACGGCAGATGAACCACTATTTTGGATTTCCATTATTTCCTTTATGCTGTATCCTGTTAGTTCAAAAAGTATTAGCGCTTCTCTTTGCAATTTCGGCAGACAGGATAGCGCCTTATAAAGCATTTCTATTTCAAATTTTTTTTCAATCGCTGATGATGGATCTGGATGGTTGTGAAAAACATACTCATCTACTCCTGTTATAGGTTTCTTTTTTCGTTTCGCATTGGATAAGATCTTGATGGCAATTCCTATCAAATAGCTTAAAAAGGCTTTTTCTTTTTGTAGGGAGTCCATTTTGCTAAACGCAATCAACAATGTATCATTAATCAGATCTCCATATGGTACATCTCCATAAGCTCTTGCTCTACAAAATCGTTCAAATTGATCATGTACAGGTCTGTAGAGCTTAAGAAATTGTTGCTGTTTGGACATCGCCATTCAATAATTTTTGCCTATTGATAGTATATAGTGTATCAACTTTCAAAAAAGTTACATCGATTCAAGAAAGTGTATTCTATTAACGCAATCATCTGCATAGCAGTCTGTATGGGGCTAATAATATAGTGTTTTTTGACATAAAACGAGCTTTAATTTTTTTTGCTTGGGAGTGCCCCAATCCTCACAGAACACATAAATATGGCTATTTATGTATTCTGTGAGGATTGGGTCGAGCTATCCATGACTCCGCTATCGCTTTGGTCCTTCCCTTGATTTCCTTTGTCATCAAGCTACGGACTAGCCGACCAATCGGCTATCATTCCTATCTCTCACTCGGGTCTTTTTACGGAAGTAGACTTCGATCTTTTGAAGAAGATAGAATGCTGGATGATTTTACCATTCAGTATAAAAAATATCTCTATATTAGAGCGACTCACTCAAAAGAATCAGACTAATAATGAAAATATTCTCCTACATTTCCATGGCTATTGCTATTGTTGTATTTGCCATTCTTTTTTCTTGTCAAACAGATACGAACACAGCATCAAGCAGTTCTACCAAATTTGACTATGAAAGAGCACACTCTCCCTGGGTGTTTAGATCTGTTTTGGACAGCATACCTCGGATGATCACCCTTGCCCTAAATGATAAAATGTGGGCGGCCTATTCTACACAAGAATGTAGACTGTACAAAGTTTGGAAGGGATTCGTCAATTTTGATGGAGCTGTTTACAATACAGTTCATGGCCCACAGCCCAATACTATAGGAGATGCTTATATCTCCAATGCCATTAGCAATCCTTGGTTTGTAAGCAACGGCACCAAAAGAGAAACACCAAAAGTAAATTACAAAGGTCATCACTTAAAGGATGGGCAAGTTACCTTGAATTATAGCTTGATCTTTGATAATGGAAAAGTGATCCAAGTCAAGGAATCCCCGGAGTATCTTGCTAATGATATGAGTAAGAATGGTTTTGAAAGACGTTTTGCTGTTGATAATGATTATTCAGATTGGCAAGTAGGAGTCAAGCTCAATGCACATTCTATCGCAGCTAAGAAAAAGGATGATGGCTCATACTTTGGATTTGAGACCAATAGTGATTTTAAGATCGTCAATACGACTCCAGTCCAACAGAGCGATATTTCTGCGATCAATCTCGATGGCGAATTGCTATTGCACAATGATCAGCCAACCTTATTCAAAACTTATTTTGTAGCAAGACCTCTCATTAAAAATAAAAATAAGCTTGAAGATGATTCTGTGTTGGAAAAGCCATTAGGCTACAAACTTATCGCAAGAAACGATTGTAAAAGTTGCCACAACACTTTTCGCAAAACGATTGGCCCATCATACCAAGATATTGCAAAGCGCTATCCAAATACGCCACAGAATATTGACATGTTGACCAAAAAAGTCAAAGCAGGTGGTATGGGTGTATGGGGTCAAGTCATGATGAATGCACATCCCAATGTGCCCTCTGTAGACATAAAAGAAATGGTCTCTTATATTATGTCCCTTGATGCTGATACAGAAAAAACTGCTGAAGAACTTGAAAAACAAAAGAAGAAATTGGTTTTAGTGGACGGAATCGCAGATGCTAATCAAGACGATTATTTACCGGGCGCACGTATCAAGGTATTGCGAATTCCTGACAGTACAACCAAGCTGGGCGATATCAAATTTGGCAAAAAGCCTGAGTATGAAGGGGTAGTGTCTAAAGTAGACGTCCTAGATGCGGACTTGGCTTGGGCGGGAGACTGGTTTGCTATGGAGTTTGATGGATATATCCATATTGAGAAAGATAACAATTATGTTTTTAGATTGATTAGTGATGATGGCTCTAGGCTATACATCAATGATAAACTCGTGATCAACAATGATGGTTTTCATGGGGCAGACGCTAGAGATGGAGAGATGGCGATGAAGAAAGGACTGCATCCTTTTAAAGTACAGTTTTTTCAAGGGCAAGGAGGAAAGAGTGTTCAATTGATGTGGAATTCATTTGATGACAGCCAGTTTCACCCGATACCAGCAAATGCAATTTCGCATCACAAAACGAAGCAAGCACCAAGCGAAGGGGCAGAGGCTCCTCCGATTTCAGCAAAAACTCAAATCCCCGGAGATACTTATCCATTGACAGAGGTACACCCAAGTTTTGATTTATCCACAGCTCGACCAGCTACCTTCTTGCCAAAAGTGGCGGGGATGGATTTCTTATCTGACGGAACCTTAGTAGTGAGTACTTGGGATGCTGGGGGGGAAGTACATTTGATCAGTAATGCTTCCTCTGGTGATGCAAGCAAAATGAAAGTCAAAACCATTGCTTCGGGCCTAGCAGAACCTTTGGGACTTAAAGTGGTGAACAATGAAATATATGTTCTACAAAAACACGAACTGACCAAACTGGTTGATAACAATAACGATCAAATTATAGATGAGTATATCACCATTAATAATGCTTGGGATGTATCGGCCAATTTTCATGAGTTCGCTTTTGGTTTGGTAGAAAAAGATGGATGGCTATATGGAAATTTAGCCATCGGAATTATGCCAGGTGGTGCCAGTGCATTAAATCAACCCGTGCAAAGAGGTTCTGTATTTAGAGTTGAACTGGCAAGCGGAGATATAGAATATTTGGCCAACGGCCTTCGTACACCAAATGGAATTGGGATTGGAGTTGATGATGAAATATTTGTTGCAGACAATCAAGGCGACTGGTTGCCTGCCTGCAAAATAGTGCATGTACAGAAAGGGGCTTGGTATGGATCACGAGCAGTGGACTTCAAAGGGACAGCCAATAAAAAAGAAACGCCTCCTGTAGTCTGGTTACCTCAAGACGAAATAGGAAATTCACCGTCTCAAATCACCTTTCTAAAAGATGGTCCTTACAAAGGGCAAATGGTGCATGGAGAAGTGACACATGGAGGCCTCAAAAGAGTATTCACTGAAAAAGTAAATGGCGAATACCAAGGTGTAGTATTTAGATTCGTACAAGGATTAGAAGCCGGTGTCAATCGTCTTGCTTACGGACCAGATGGTGGACTTTATATTGGAGGTATAGGATCATCAGGAAATTGGCAACATTCCGGAAAGAACTGGTATGGCTTAGAAAGAATAAAATATAATGGAAAGCCAACATTTGAAATGCTAGCTGTGCGAGCCATGAGTGACGGTATAGAGATTGAATTTACGGAGCCACTAAAATTAGGCACAGGATTAGATTTATCTTCCTACAGTGTTAGTCAATGGAGATACAAGCCAACCGCAGAATATGGAGGGCCCAAAATTGACGAAAAAGAACTCAACATCAAAGAAGTGAGTATTTCGCCAAACCGCAAGCGAGTATTTCTTCAACTAGATGGCATGCTTGAAAACCATGTCTTATATATACACTTAAACGAGCACTTTAATTCTCAAGGAGGCCTTACTTTATTGAGCCCTGAAGCTTGGTATACACTCAATCAAATTCCCGAAGGAAAGCCAGGAGAGATAAATCCTGCACTACTAGCTAGTACTGCAGTACCAAATGCTTTAAGCGATGCTCAGATAAAAGAAGGATGGAAATCTCTTTTTGATGGAAAGACTACTAATGGTTGGACCAATTTTAATAAAAAGACTATTGGCTCCAGTTGGAAGATTGAAGACGGGGCCCTTACCTTAAGCACCACTCAAAAGCCTGATGGTGGATGGCAAGCCAAAGACGGCGGCGATATTATTTACGATCAAGAGTTTGAAAACTTTGAATTAGAGCTGGAATGGAAAATTCAAGCTTGTGGAAATAGCGGAATCATGTACCTTGTCGAAGAATCGGAAAACTATGATTACCCATGGATGACCGGACCCGAGATGCAAATACTAGATAATACTTGTCATCCTGATGCAAAGATTGAAAGACATCGTGCAGGGGACCTGTATGATATCATTGCTTCTAGGCTGGAAGTATCAAAACCTGCTGGCTCTTGGAATAAAGTAAGAGTTTTGGTCAATAAAGGGCACTTAGAGCATTGGGTCAATGGACATAAAGTGGTAGACACCGAACTGTTTACTCCAGAGTGGACAGAGATGCTTAAAGAAACCAAATGGAAAGACTTCGCTGATTTTGGTACCAAGAAAAAAGGCAAAATCTCTCTACAGGATCATGGTGATAGAGTTTGGTTTAAAAATATTAGAATAAGAGAATTGTAAGCCCGAATATTTGTAAACGAATTCGGTCAAAAATTAAATAGAAAACACACACACAGTTTATTATGGGATTAGGAATGAGAATACAGTTGAGCGCCATGATGTTTTTGGAGTTCTTTATTTGGGGTGCATGGTTTGTGACGATGGGAACTTTCTTGGCTACTGGGCTAGGAGCATCTGGTGTTGACATAGGCATGGCTTATGAAACACAGTCTTGGGGAGCTATCATTGCTCCATTTATAATTGGCTTAATTGCAGATCGATTTTTTGATGCGAGGATTATACTTGGTATTATTCACCTCATGGGTGCAGGTCTGTTGTTCTTAGCTGCCAAGTCTACTGATTTTGGAGGATTCTATCCATACATTTTAGGATACATGTTGATCTATATGCCAACCTTGGCTTTGGTCAATTCTATTTCATTCAACCAAATGGATGATCCCGCAAAAGAGTTTCCTTCTATTAGAGTATGGGGGACAGTAGGCTGGATCGTTGCTGGATTATTGATTGGTTTTGTAGGATGGGAAAGTGATAATTTACTACAAAATACTTTTTCTTTGGCAGCAGCAGCCTCTATGCTTTTAGGTGTTTTGAGTTTTATTTTACCTAAGACGCCACCAAAAGGAAAAGGAGAAAGTGTCTCTATTAGAGATATTCTAGGCTTAGATGCCTTAGCATTATTAAAGGATCGTAACTACCTGATCTTTTTTATTGCTTCTATTTTGATATGTATTCCATTAGCGTTTTATTATGCAAGTGCTAATCTGTATTTAAATGAACTTTCGGTTTCTGGATCTGCGGCAAAGATGACATTAGGCCAAGTGTCGGAAGTGGTATTTATGCTTTTGCTGCCTGTGTTCTTAAAGAAGTATGGAATTAAAACGACACTCTTAATAGGAATGCTTGCATGGGTGCTGCGTTATCTGTTGTTTGCTTTTGGAAATGCAGATTCTTTTGGAGGTACTTCCATGTTGATAGGTGGGATTGTGTTACACGGTATCTGCTATGACTTTTTCTTTGTGTCAGGGCAAATATATACCGACTACAAAGCTGGCGATAAAATTAAGAATGCAGCGCAAGGGCTAATCACTTTGGCTACATATGGACTGGGGATGTTGATCGGTTTTAGATTGGGTGGTATGATTGTTGAAAATTATGCTATCACTGGTGGAGGGCATGAGTGGTTTATGATCTGGGTAATTCCAGCTTGTATAGCAGGTGCAGTGGCACTATTGTATCTGGTTACTTTTAAGAACGAAAAAATAGAATTAAACTAACAGCTCTTCTACTTAATGGAGGTCCCTTAAGCAGAGTTGATAATTAATATATAGACATGAGAAAGATTAGAATGGGTATGGTAGGTGGTGGACGCGGTGCTTTTATAGGTGCAGTGCACAGGATGGCGGCAGCTCTAGATGGTCAGATAGAATTGGTATGCGGTGCATTTAGTAGCAATGCTAAAAAGTCAAAACTGTCAGGCAAGGATTTATTCCTTCCTGCCGATAGGGTCTACAAGGACTATAAAGAAATGATCTTGGCAGAAAAGAAATTGCCAGCAGAGCAACGTATGGATTTTGTAGCCATCGTTACGCCAAATCATATGCACTTTCCGCCTGCTAAATTGGCACTTGAAAATGGCTTTCATGTAGTTTGTGATAAGCCATTAAGTTTTGATCTCAAAGAAGCAAAGACTTTGGTGAAGCTGGTCAAGAAGACAGGTTTACTTTTTGCTTTGACACACAATTATACGGGCTACCCCTTGGTAAAGCACGCCAGAGAATTGGTGCAGAATCAGAAGCTGGGCAAAATCCGTAAAGTAGTCGTTAACTATCCGCAGGGATGGTTGTCTACCTTTTTAGAAAAGACTGATCAAAAGCAAGCGGCTTGGCGCACGGATCCTAAGCGTTCTGGGATTGCAGGCGCTATGGGGGATATAGGTACCCACGCAGAAAATCTTGCAGAATATATTACGGGTTTAAAGATTACGCATCTTTGTGCTGATCTCCATTCTTTTGTCCCAGGTAGGAAATTAGATGATGATGGATCTGTATTGCTTAAGTTTGATAATGGAGCTAGAGGAGTCTTGATGGCGAGTCAGATAGCCGCAGGAGAAGAAAACAATCTCCGCATACAGGTATACGGCGAAAAGGGAGGCCTTGACTGGTCGCAGATGGAGCCCAATACCATGTTGCTAAGATGGCTAGACAAACCAACAGAGATGGTAAGGATAGGAGTAGGCAAGCAGTCTGCTCATGTGTTGGGTCATACCCGTATACCCGCTGGGCATCCAGAAGGATACTTAGAGGCATTTGCTAATATTTATCGTAATTTTGCACATTGTATACAAGCACGATTGGCCAATAAGAAGCCAAACAAAATGTATACTGACTTCCCATCAGTTGAAGATGGATTGAGAGGTATGGAATTTATTTATAAAGTAGTGGCTTCATCGAAGTCAAAGTCGAAATGGACAAAATGGTAAACATGAATAATATATTTAGAATATTTTTTGGGGCTACATTTTTTGCAATGATCTTGCTGTCTTGTGCTTCAGATCCTTCTGCTACCGCCTCTGCATCTACTACTCAAAATGATGACAGTGAAGCAAAGTTTACAAAGACAATTCCACCAGCAGAGTTTATGGCAAAGTATAACGCAATGCCTGGTGCTACTATGGTAGATGTGCGTACGCGAAAAGAATATGTCGATGGTCGTATAGTACCAGAAGCAGTAAATGTTGATTATCATGGAGATCAATTTCTCGAAGAAATTTTATCTCAGGACAAGAATACACCTATTTTTGTCTACTGTTTTAGCGGTGGTCGATCTTCAAAAGCCGCCTACAAAATGCGACAGCTGGGTTTTGATCGCATCTACGAATGTAAAGGTGGATACCAAGCTTGGGAAAAAGAAAATAAAAAGTAATCGATCTATATCGATCGGTTGACTCCTAGCACCTTCCTGTAAATGGGGTAAAACCTTAAATGGTTAAAACGAATATCCTCGGCGAGATTTAAGCGATCAATAGCTCTAGAGTGTTAGTAATTCCACGGATTCAAACGGGCTCGAAGTCTTATCCTTAATCAATACCCACATAGTCATTTATTAGCTCGAATCTATATTGGGCGTCAGATTCACCAATTTTATTTTTCGGACTAGCGCTGGGGAAGGGTGTATAAAGCCGCAATGCCTTGCGGCTTTATACAGTGCGGAGCACCGAGTCGAATGACGAGTCCTGTACCATAGCGACTCCAATACTCAAGACCTCCACGATATCTGTCGTGGAGGTCTTGAGTATTGGAGTAGGCCCCAAATAGTCCTCATTAAGAACTTTTGAATTCCCTTGATGAATATTGTATGTATTGTAGAATTGGCTTTGTTAATAGAGGTTAAACAAAATCACAACTAATGTTAAACAAAAAGCTAAAGGCACTGTTTATCATTCATTAAACCAGAAAAGGATGTCTAAAAAGGTTGTTGTCATAGGTGCGGGATTTTCGGGATTGTCCGCTGCCTGTTACTTGGCAAAAGAAGGGTATGAGGTGACTGTACTCGAAAAAAATGACAGTATAGGTGGGCGTGCTAGGAAGTTTCATGCAGAGGGATTCACCTTTGATATGGGACCTAGCTGGTATTGGATGCCAGAGGTGTTTGAAAAGTTTTTTGCAGATTTCGGTAAAAAAGTAAGTGACTACTATGACCTCGTCCGACTAGATCCTTCCTATAGAATATACTTTTCGAAAGAAGAAATCATGGATGTTCCTGCTCAGCAGCAAGATCTATATGATATGTTTGAGCGATACGAACCAGGGTCCTCTGCGAAGCTGGATGCCTTCTTAAACGAAGCAGCTTACAAATACAAAGTAGGCATGGAAGAGTTTGTGCACAAGCCGGGGCATAGTATCATGGAGTTTGCCGATACTCGTGTATTGTCGAGCTTGTTTAAATTGCAGATGTTTTCTTCGATATCCAAAACCATCAGAGCTAATTTCAAAAATGATAAACTGCGTCAATTACTCGAGTTTCCAGTTTTGTTTTTAGGTGCAACACCAAAAAATACACCCGCTTTATATAGCCTAATGAACTATGCCGATATGAAGTTGGGAACCTGGTACCCAATGGGTGGCATGCATAAAATTATTGAAGGAATTGCGAGCTTGGCAAGAGAGCTAGGCGTGAAGATACGATTGAATGAAGAGGTAAAGGAAATTGTCATCCCTAATGGTGCTGCGAAGAAAGTGTTGACTTCCAAAGGGGAGTATGCTTGTGATGTAGTGATAGGTGGAGCAGATTACCATCATGTCGAACAACAAATACTAAAAAAGGAACATCGTGTCTATAGCCCATCATATTGGGATAAACGAGTCATGGCGCCTTCCTCATTGTTGTTTTATTTGGGCGTAAACAAGAAGTTGAAAAATCTAGATCATCACAATTTATTTTTTGATACAGACTTTGAAAAGCATGCGGAGGAAATATATACCAATCCACAGTGGCCTACAGATCCTTTATTCTATGTATGTTGTCCTTCGGTTACCGATAAATCTGTGGCGCCGGAGGGTATGGAAAACTTGTTTGTCTTGATCCCTGTAGCGCCTGGCATAGAGGATAGTGAGGCTCAAAGAGAACGCTACTATGATATGGTAATGACCCGTTTAGAGGAGAATACTGGGCAGAAAGTGAGGGATGCCGTGGTGTATAAGCGTGCATTTGCGCACAAGGACTTTATCAAAGATTACAATTCGTTTAAAGGCAATGCCTACGGATTGGCCAATACTTTAACACAAACCGCTTTTCTAAAACCTAAGATGAGAAGCAAAAAAGTTTTAAATTTATTTTACACTGGACAATTGACAACCCCAGGGCCGGGTGTACCGCCGTCCATAATATCTGGTGAAGTGGTTGCTAAAGAAGTAGCAAAATACTTTTAGCCAAAAAACGACTATGGAGAATGTAAACGATCTATACAGCCAAAGTTGCTTTGAATGTAGCAAGCTAATTACAAACAAGTACAGTACCTCTTTTTCATTAGGTATAAAGTTGTTTGCTAAGCATCTGCGTATGCCGATATATGCCATCTATGGCTTTGTTCGTTTTGCAGATGAGATTGTTGATACTTTTCATGATCAGGACAAAGCAGTTTTACTAGCTAGATTTAGACAAGATACCTACCAGGCCCTAGAAGATAAAATTAGTCTTAATCCTATACTGCATACTTTTCAGCAAGTAGTCCATAGATATAATATTGAAACAGAATTGATCGATGCCTTCTTGGATAGTATGGCCATGGATCTAGACGATTACACCTATACACCAGCGGTATATAAAAAGTACATTTATGGAAGTGCAGAGGTAGTTGGCTTGATGTGCTTGCGTGTGTTTTGTGATGGGGATGAGCTGGAGTACCAATCTTTGAAGGCTCCAGCCTGCAGTCTAGGGGCTGCGTTTCAAAAGGTAAATTTTCTGCGTGATATCAAGAGTGACTATGAGGAGCGAGGCAGAGTATACTTTCCTGGAGTAGACTATCATACTTTTTCAGATCAGGATAAGGTGGATATCGAAGCCGATATAAAGCAAGACTTCGATGATGCTTATGAAGGCATTGTGCGTTTGCCAAAGGGTGCTCGACAAGGAGTGTATCTGGCTTATGTATATTATACTAACTTGCTGAAGAAAATAAAGCATGAATCTGCGGCTAAATTATCAGACCAACGTATTCGTGTCAGTGATCCTAGGAAGTTTGTATTGCTTTGCAACTCTACTATCCGCCATCGCTTAAATATACTTTAATCTTATCCATAAGATGAATCATGCCGCTTTCTCTGTGAGAAAATACTATGCGTTAGGCGCAGCCTTATTGCTATTGGTATTGTTTAGAGTTCATACTCATTATTGGAGACCCGAGGTGCTTGATTTGGTGCAGCAGGTCAATGCGCCATTTTCTATAGCTGCAGCGGAGACTTCCTTTTTGTACCTATGTATTCATGGATTTATGCTGTTGCCTATCTTTGCTTTGAGCTTTGATAAACGAGTGTGCTATTATCAGAGCTGGAAGTATCTCTTACCTGCCATACTGATCGTAGGCCTGCTTTTTATTGTTTGGGACTTTATTTATACAGCATATGGGGTATGGGGTTTTTCGCATGATTATACATTATCTTATAGAATATGGCTGTTGCCGATCGAAGAGTGGATGTTCTTTTTTTCTGCTCCTTTTGCCTGCATGTTTATCTATGCCTGTCTGAGGTATTACTTTCCAAGTGATCTTTTCAAGTCAGCTGATCAAGCGATAACCTTGGGTTTGGCAGGTATATTATTTATAGTGGGACTGCTCACTTGGGGTAAGTTATACACTTCTTTCACCTGTCTGGGTACTGCTATTTTATTGGTGGCGCACTATTGGGCGATTCCTAATACTTATCGGACCTTCTTTTACAAATCGCAGTTGTTGTCTTTCATTCCTTTCACACTTATCAATGGGGTGCTTACGGGTAGTATTACCGCTACACCCGTGGTGCAATACAATCCTCTAGAGATGTTGGATATCCGATTCATCACTATACCTGTAGAGGATTTTGTATATTGCTTTATGCTCCTCCTGTCGGTTGTGACTGTATTTGAGTACTTCAGAGAGAAGGGAAATCCAGATTAATCAGTAAATCACTTCTTTATGTACACTCCTCATATTTTCAAGAACGAAAACATAGCTGAGGTCAAAGACTTTATTAAAGCTAACAGCTTTGGTATTTTACTCACCAGTGCAAATAACAAAATGCTTGGTACTCATATTCCTCTGGAGCTGGAGCAAGATATGAATGGAGTGGAGGTCATCTATGGGCATGTATCTAAAGCCAATCCGCAATGGAGGAATTTTGACGGCGGACAGGAAGTTCTAATGATATTCAATGGCCCTCATGCCTATGTCTCTTCCTCATGGTATAATCATGAGAATGTATCTACTTGGAACTATATCGCTGTTCACATATACGGTACTATCCAGCCCATAGGAGAGGAGGAACTGCGTTATTCGCTTGATAAATTGGTTACTAAATATGAATCGGATATGAAAAAGCCTCTCCTAATGAAGGATATGTCGGAGGAAACTATGAAACAGATCAATGGGATAGTGGGATTCAAGGTGAATATCAATGAAATACAAGCAGCATACAAGCTGTCGCAGAATAGAAATGAACTAGAATATAGAAATATAGTGCAGGAGTTGGATAAGAGGGAAGGCGCTCTAGGAATAGAGTTGTCTAAATGTATGAGAGACAGAGGCGCTAAACTGTAGCTTACCTAGGGGTAAAGCTCTTTATATGTATCAGGATTGGAATAATTTGGCAATAGGTAGGTCTAAAAAAAGAACAGGGCGCGAACAAATTAATGCTCAGCACCCTGTATAACCCCAAAAAACCAAATGAAAACAATCTACATATGAAATTCTTATATATCTTTAAAGCCGAAGCCTTTTTTCTCTTTTTTAAATCGTTGCCTTTGCAACTTACATACTTAAGACGGAGATTTATCTACTAGGTCACACATTCCGAAAATATTTTAAAAACATTTTTTTTATGTGTCTCAAGGATAATACAAAAAATTATCTTTGGCCTTTATAATCAGGCACTTTTGCCCGATTCGGACTGCAATTTATAAACAAATTTAGATAAAACAAATTATTCTTGAGTAAGTCAAAAGTTGTATTCATCTGTAATTCTTGTGGTTTTCATTCTCCAAAATGGGAAGGAAAATGTCCCCAATGTGAAACCTGGAATAGTCTCGAAGAGACTCAAGTTTTCAAAGAAAACAAGAGCCAATCTGCAAGGTCTGCGATAATCCATAAAGAAGATAAGTTGGTTCCCAATAAGGCCATTTTGATCAGTGATGTACAGACTGGGAAAACCAGCCGAATCCCAATATTTGACCCAGAATTGTCACGTGTACTTGGTGGCGGGATCGTCGCAGGCTCCGTAATTCTCGTCGGAGGCCAGCCAGGAATCGGAAAATCGACCCTTTTATTACAGCTAGCGCTTCAAAATAAATTTAAAATATTTTATGTTTCGGGCGAAGAATCCGAAGAGCAGATCAAATTGAGAGCAGATCGGATCAAAGCCGAGAGTGATAAGTGTTACCTATATACTAACGTCAATACAGATCAGATTTTATCTCAGGCCCGCAAGATCAACCCCACGGTCATGATTATTGATTCTATTCAGACCCTTACCTCTCCATTGGTAGACTCCATACCTGGTACCATCTCTCAGATTAGAGAATGCGCATACGAATTGCAACGATTTGCTAAAGAGAGTGGGATATGTGTCTTTATCATAGGACATATTACGAAAGATGGTAATATAGCAGGGCCAAAGATCCTAGAACACATTGTAGATACAGTGTTACAGTTTGAGGGTGACCAAAATCATATGTTCCGTGTACTACGGACGACTAAGAATAGGTTTGGAAGCACCGACGAGATAGGGATCTATGAGATGGGTACTGCTGGGCTTATTCCCGTGACTAATCCTTCAGAGCTATTTTTGCGTCAGGGAGACTCTGTCCTGAGTGGATCAGCCATCGCTGCTACGATCGAAGGGCTTCGACCACTACTTATAGAAGTACAAGCCCTGGTAAGTACTGCTATATATGGTACTCCGCAGAGATCTGCTACGGGCTATGATCTTAGGCGAATGGCTATGCTTCTGGCTGTACTCGAGAAGCGCTGTGGCTTTGCCTTTGGGCACAATGATGTTTTTCTCAACCTAGCAGGAGGGATCAAGATCAATGACCCTTCCATTGACTTATCCATTGTCGCGGCCTTGATTTCCTCCCTTGAGGATACAACTATTGAGGATGGCATCTGTTTCTGTGGTGAGGTAGGACTTTCGGGAGAGATACGGTCTGTCAATCGATTGGAGCAGCGCATACAAGAAGCTGACCGGATGGGCTTCAAAGAAATGTATGTCTCCAAATTTAATATTAAAGGCATTCCCTTTGAAAAGTATAATATAAATATAACCCCGATTGGGAAGGTCGAAGATTTATACGAACTGCTTTTTGCCAATGTATAAAAGGATAAATGAATCAAACTAGCGATCATACGGACAAATCCATTCTCTTTTTTGACGGAGTATGCAATCTGTGCAATGGATTTGTGCAGTGGATGATCAAGCGTGATCCAGATGGCAAGTTTCATTTTGCTTCTTTACAGTCCGAGTTTGCCCAGTCCTTTCTGAAAGCACATGAACAGGATCTCACAAGCCTCAAGACGGTGATGCTCTTTCATCAAGGGCAGCTCTATATAGAGTCTGATGTCTCCTTAGAGGTAGCCTATCATTTAGGATTTCCTTGGAAAATACTATATCCTATCAAGCTCATTCCCCGTATTATTAGAGATAATATATATAGGTGGATAGCGAGCAATCGATATCGGTGGTTTGGAAAGCAAGAGGCCTGCATGATTCCGACAGCGGCCTTGCAAAATCGCTTCCTCGATACCCTTGGCAGTTAACGGATATTCCTTTAACTTCGCACCTTAATCTGAAATAAAAATATACGCATGTCTTCTCTACGCAGAACAGAAATCGCTAGCCTTCTCAAAGAGGCTACCGTCAACGATGAGGTACTAGTCAAAGGTTGGGTTCGCGCCTTTCGCGCCAATCGATTTATAGCCCTCAACGATGGCTCATCATTTGGAAATGTACAAGTTGTCGTAGACTTTGAAAATTTTGATGAAGCGCTGCTCAAGCAGATCAGTTTTCATTCATGTATAGAAGTGAAAGGAACTGTAGTAGAGTCTCAAGGTTCTGGTCAGAATATAGAAATCGTAGCAAAGGAGATTGTTATACTCGGAGGGTCCAATCCAGATGAGTATAGCCTTCAGCCAAAAAAGCAGACCCTAGAGTATCTTCGGGAGAAAGCACAGTTCCGTATGCGTACCAATACTTTTTCGGCAGTATTTCGTATCCGTCATGCCATTTCTTTTGCGATCCACAAGTTTTATAATGACAACGGATACTACCATATGCACACGCCGATAATTACAGGCTCAGATGCAGAAGGAGCAGGGGAGATGTTTCACGTGACTTCTTTTTCACCTGATACGGCACCGAGAGACGAAACCGGTAAAGTAGATTACAAGCAAGACTTCTTTGGCAAAGAGACCAACCTCACAGTGAGTGGTCAACTCCAAGCCGAGATGGGCGCACTAGCATTAGGTAAAGTATATACCTTCGGTCCAACCTTCCGTGCAGAAAAATCCAATACCTCAAGGCACCTTGCAGAGTTTTGGATGATCGAGCCAGAGGTGGCGTTCAATGATATCAATGACAACATGGACTTGGCAGAGTCCTTTTCAAAATATTTGATCAACTACATTTTAGACAATTACGCAGAGGACTTAGCTTTCTTAGAAAAGCGAATTCTCGACGCTGAAAAGCAATTGCCAAAAGAGAAGCGTAGAGAAATGCCATTGATCGAGACACTTCGCTTCGTAGTGGACAATGATTTTGAGCGCATCACCTACACTGATGCCATCAACCTACTCCGCAATTCAAAGCCATACAAAAAAGGAAGATTCGAGAATGATGTGGCCTGGGGTAAAGATCTACAATCAGAGCACGAGCGTTGGTTAGTAGAGAAGAAGTTCAAGAAACCTGTCATCGTAGTAGACTACCCTAAGGATATCAAAGCATTCTACATGCGCTCCAATGAAGATGATAAAACCGTTGCTGCTATGGATGTATTATTTCCAGGTATCGGTGAAGTCATGGGCGGTTCTCAACGTGAAGAGCGACACGACATGTTGGTCAAGCGCATGAACGAGATGGATGTCTCAACAGAAGAACTGGATTGGTACCTCGACCTCCGTAAATTTGGCGGATGCCCGCATTCAGGTTTCGGTATGGGCTTTGAGCGTATGGTTATGTTCATCACTGGTATGAGCAATATCCGCGACGTGATCCCATTTCCACGTACCCCCGGCAGCGCAGAATTTTAGGTTCCATATAATATAGGTTCCATATAATATGGGTTCCATATATTGTGCGTAGAGACGTATTGCAATACGTCTCCCCATCCAGGTGCGCGTCCCATAAACACCCTGGCACGCGTCCCATAAACACCCAGGTGTGCGTCCAAAAAACACCCCAGTACACCCATAATATTTATCAGGGGCCTACCTATATCCGATAGTAGAGACAAGGCATGCCTTGTCTCTACTGTCGAATATAGGTCGCTACGTTCCATGGCTCGCTAGTCAGCTCGGTCCTCGGCCTGCCCGCTATCCTCTGCACGGACTGCCGCAAAAAAGCGGCACCATTGCACATCGCTAGGCCGGTAGAATCTATCTTGTAGACTTAAATATGTCGACTAATTATGCAGATTGTG
>CALJVI010000097.1 GCA_937974575.1 uncultured Saprospiraceae bacterium
CTTAATCTCAGCAGTTACTTCAAGACCATTCTTTTGTTGGTAGTCCTTGATTGCGCCTTTGATCGCATCCTCAGCCAATACAGAACAGTGAATCTTTACTGGAGGTAAAGCCAACTCTTCTACGATAGCCATATTGTCGATATTCATAGCCTCGTCAATAGACTTTCCTTTCAACCACTCTGTTGCCAAAGAAGAAGAAGCTATAGCAGAACCACAACCAAAAGTCTTAAACTTAGCGTCCTTGATCGTATTCGTTTCCTCATCTACCTCTATTTGTAGACGCATCACGTCACCACACTCAGGAGCACCTACTAGTCCAGTACCTACGTTCTTAGAAGCTTTATCCAGCGTTCCTACATTTTTTGGATGCTTAAAGTGATCCAACAATTTTTCAGAATATGCCATAATTGATTTATTTTAATTTATATAGTATATAACACTAAAGCGTGTCTATAAAGTTTCAAATATTAGATTTATCTACATTTAATGTGCTGCCCATTCGATAGCATCGATATCAACACCTTCTTTGTACATCTCCCATATTGGGCTCAACTCACGCATATGGTGAACTCCTTGCTTCAATGAAGCTATAGTTAAATCCACCTCCTCTTCAGTAGAAAACCTTCCCAATGAAAAACGGATACTAGAGTGAGCCAAATCGTCACCCAATCCTAGAGCCACCAAAACATATGATGGTTCCAATGAAGCAGACGTACAAGCAGATCCTGAAGATACAGCTAGTTCCTGATTGAAAGTCATCATCAGACCCTCGCCCTCCACATGCTTAAATGAAATATTGGTTACATGTGGCATTCTATTCTCCACATTACCATTGATATATGTTTCTTCTATTTCGCACAATCCTTTTTGTAGTCTATCACGAAGTGCAGATAAGCGCTTTGACTCTTCAGCCATTTCGTGCTGAGCTAGTTCAGCCGCCTTACCCATACCTACTATAGCAGGTACATTCAGTGTACCAGAACGCATACCACGCTCGTGTCCACCACCATCCATCTGAGCAGTTACTTTTACTCTTGGATTTTTTCTATTTACATATAGACAACCTACACCCTTAGGTCCGTACATCTTGTGACCTGTGAAAGCCATCAAGTGAACACCCACCTCTTTTGGATAAGTAGGTATTTTACCTACTGCCTGCGTAGCATCACTCATCAAGAGCACACCGTGTTTTTCGCAGATTGCACCTATTTCCTTCATAGGCATGATTACACCTGTTTCATTATTTGCCCACATGACAGAGATCAAGATCGTCTTATCCGTGATCGCAGCTTCAAGTTCTGCAAGATCAATAAGACCATCGCTCTTCACTGAAAGGTAAGTGACATCGCCACCCATCTTTTCTATCTTCTTACATGAATCCAATACAGCTTTGTGCTCTGTAGATACCGTGATGATATGATTCCCTTTACGAGCATACATTTCATACACCCCCTTGAGAGCCAAGTTATCCGCCTCAGTTGCACCAGAAGTAAATATGATTTCTTTAGGATCAACCTTAAGTAGATCAGAGATTTGCTTACGAGCTGTATCAACAGCGCCTTCAGCTTGCCATCCAAATGGATGATTACGACTAGCCGCATTACCTGGCATTTCATAAAAATAAGGCAACATTGCTTCTACTACTCTTGGGTCAGTAGGAGTGGTCGCGTTATTATCAAAATAAATCATTCTTGGCTCAGCCATATGTATCTTAAATTTTGGAGATTCTTAGTCAAGTAATAATGAAAAGCAAATTATACTTGGCTGATGTAGTTATTTCTATTCCACAGCACGACAAGCAAACCTTGCTCAAATAATCCACAAATATAACCAATATGCCCCAAAAAAGTTCTTGTTCCGTCTTATATTACCTGCTTATTGACAAATGATGAAATAGGCGAATATGAAGGCATTTAAAAACAATTTTAGCACTCCAAGTGTACAAGACTGGCTACAAAAAGCAGAAAAAGACCTAAAAGGGAAGTCTTTAGCGACTTTATCTTGGGACTGGGGCAATGACATGATCTTCTCCCCTGTCCATTTCAAGTCACAAGAAAATGACACTTTAACGTATTCCTCCCCTAAAACACCCTGGACTATTGGCGAAAAATTCACCATCCTTGATCCCAAGTCCAGTAACCAAGCTATTCTCGCAGCACTCAACCAAGGCCTTGAAGGTATCCACCTCGACATCCAGCGAGATCTATCCATCGCTGATTGGACTGCCTTACTCGATCAGGTAGCACTTCCATACATTGATACCCTCATCAGTTTTTCCAGTACACAGCAGAGTAGCATTGACCATCTAGCGGCATACATCGACACCAACAGTATCCCTTGGGAAAGCAAGCAGCTTATCCTTTGTTGTACTAGTCCATGGAGTGCCCCACATCTATTTCAGTCTTGCATGCGATCGGCTTCTTCTTTCAGCATAGACACTGGGCGACCTGCGACACATTTATCCAAGCAACTCCTCTCTGCCGAAAACACATTACAGCTACTTTTACAATCTGGTCATACCCCTACCAGCCACATTTTCAAAGTTCAATTACATCAGAGTTTCTATCACAACATTATCGGCATCCAAGCGCTGAAAATACTCTGGCAGAATATTCTCGATGCAAATCAACTGGACCCACACACACCACTGTATATCCTAGCCTACACAGACAACAAGCCCTCCATTGACGAAAACACCCAAAAAATAGATGCCACCGTTCAAGCCATTTCCGCAGTAGTAGCTGGAGTCAATTATTACGAGGTCAATGCATCCGATCCTACATTAGATACCGACTTCAACCGACGCATCCATCGCAATATCCAGCACCTGCTCAAGCTGGAGAGCTTCATGGATCACGTCACCAACCCCACAGAGGGCGCCTACTTTTTTGACCACCTTACCCGAGAGCTGGCACAAACTACTTGGTCCAAATTTCAACATCTGACCCCTGCTTAGAGATATTTATTTTCGCCTTTCTACCTTTTAAATGAAGCGCATTAGGGGCCATCCACAGCCTAATGGCGTGGTCGGGTCTTCCGCTATATCCTGACATTCCGCTGCGCTACAGTCAGGATGCCGCTGCACCCCCTTGTCTCTGCGCGCCTCCGGCTTGCCGAGCTCCAGCTATTCGCTTCCGCAACGGTACTTCATCGTACACACATCACATAAAAAAAGGGCCTGATCAATAAATGACCAAGCCCTTTGTATTATTCTAAATAATTACTTTCTCAATTAGTACTTAATAGAGAAACTATAATAATCCTCGTTATTGTTATCTGTAACAACAATCTCTTCTACTTTCAAGATATAAAGATTCGTAGGACTTGATACTGCTAACAAATCTCCCACTTGAAGAGCTGGAGATGGATTTGTCACTGCACCAGAATTAAATGCATCCGCAACTTGCTCTTTAGAAGTTACCCCTTCAAATGTGAAACCATCAGGAAGACCTGAAAGATTTACAATTCTCAATTCTGAACCATTTACAGGTTCTACTTGCTGCAACCAGTTGCTTGAATTAGGTAAATTGATATCGATACCCAAATCTCTAATTTCTGCATCAGCACTAGCACTTGATACAGCAGTACCGTTATCTAAATCAAGACCACCTACATTTGGACCTGATGCATTTGAAAACAATACAAATTGGAAAGTATTCTGTAATGGAGTAGTGTTCATTTGCTCCACAATTGTAAATGCAGCATCCGTAAAGTTATCTTCAGTATCAGTTACTCTGATCACATAATCATGAGTACCAGCTATCGTTCTAATAATAACTTGCTCATCAAAGCCTTCAGATTCTGGTGAAAACAATGGTAATGGATTAAATTCAAAATCTACTCCCGCAAATCTAATTCTAGTCAAATCGGTAATTGGCTCACCATCCTCCCATACTGAAATAGAAGCGATATCGTAAGTCCCTTTAGCTGCACTTGTATTAAAAGCAAGAATGGTACCTGCTGGTGCCTCCACTGTAGTGTTAGAAGCTACTGTAAAAGTAGGATTGATTACTTCAAGCGGCTCCGTCACAGTAATATTGATACTATTTGAAGTCTTCAAACCAGCTGCATCTTCCACTTCAAACTCATAATTGTATGTACCTATATCACTTGATGTCGTAAATTCATAAGTATAAGTAACACTTATCTTATCAGCATCGGCAACGATAGACTCAGGATTATTATCAATATCCGTATCCAGATTATCATAGTCTGTAGTCTGGCCAACAAGCAAGTTAGCGTCTCTATAGACACGTATTGCGCTCAAATCAGAAGCCCCAGAGCCAAAGCTAACTTGAACTCTAAAAGTAGTATTAGGCTCTAGATCAGAATCAAAATCTATTAGGTCCACATCTGAATTAAAAGATACAGTAGGTGCATCTTCATTTACTCCACCTCCTCCAAGGATGTCATCTTCACCACAAGAGGTCAAAAACAAGGCCGCTCCTAGCAGACCAAAAATGAATAATTTTATTCTAAACATAACAAAGGTTTTTTCGCATTAAAGCAATGATTATTAAATAGTATTAAGTGTATATGAAAGTAATAACGATCCTAAATCGGACTTGCTGTGATGAAAATCTTAAAAATTCATTAAAATTATCAACACACCGAAAATAACATGATTGTTTCTCATTTGACCAGAATATGCCTGACCATTAGTAGTTGGAGGGTTAGTTCTAATTTCCGTGCAAATATATTACTTTTTTATAAAATATGTTCGGAGATGATTTTTAGTGTGAATATTAAAAAGAGACGGCTGAATTTTTAAGAGAGTACAATTACACCGATTAAGAAATAATTATAGCTATCAGCCGTCCTAAGCTCAATATATGGTGATACCTAAGTTAGGTCTCCTAAGGAATCGTTAAACCTCCTTTTCATTAAGATTATTTAACTTACAAACCTACAAAGAGAATGATATGTTAAGGAAATTCACATATATTGATGATCTATTTTTCCAAGTCTTATGAGTGAAGAAAAAAAACAGTTTACAAACAAAGATTCTGCAAAATCATTTTTGCAAAAAAACAAACCTGAATTTGAAGTCAAGGATCGCGTTGAAGATATCTTAGCCGGCAATAAAATTGCGCTGAGTCAGACTATTACCTTGCTAGAAAGCCAAAATCAAGCGCAAGCTCAAAAAGGACAATCCATCCTAGAACAACTTCCAACAAGAAACACACTTGCAAAAATAATCGGGATCACGGGTTCGCCAGGGGTTGGAAAAAGCAGCTTTGTAGAACAACTGGGCATACATCTAGTGCAACAGGAACTAAAGGTTGCAGTCCTAGCTATAGACCCTAGTAGCCAAATGTCAAAAGGGAGTATCCTTGGTGACAAAACTAGAATGGAAAAGCTCAGCCACCATCCAAAAGCATACATCAGACCATCGGCCGCAGGTAAAACTCTAGGCGGAGTAGCTCAAGCTACCAAAAGCACTATCACGCTATGTGAAAAAGCTGGTTTTGATGTGATCCTAATTGAAACTGTAGGCGTAGGTCAATCAGAGGTATTAGTTCATGCCATGTCAGACATGATGTTGTTGTTATTGCAACCTGGTGCTGGAGACGAACTACAAGGCATAAAGAAGGGAGTCGTCGAACTAGCTGACCTATTGATTGTCAATAAAAACGATACCGACAAGAAAATGCTTGCCAAACAAACCAAGCAATTTTTCTCCAATGCCATTCATATGCTCCCATCACGACACCAAGATTGGACTATTAAAGTCCTTTTGGCCTCTGCAATGGAGAAAACAGGGATTGAAGAGGCTTGGATTAATATATTAAAATACTTTAATGCACAATCTACTAATGGTCAGATTAAAGCGAGAAGAATGGCACAATCTGCTCAATGGTTTGACGCATATATTGAAAAAATGATCCTTGCTACAGTTCTGAAAGATAAAGAATTGAGCAAGCTTATTTTAGAGTTCAAAAAAGAGATTGAAATTGGCGAAACCCCTCTATTTCAAGCAGTTGAAACAATGCAAAAAGAGATCAGCAAGAGAATTATTGATAAATAATCTGGACATTTTATCTAATTTGGCCATATCATTTAGTAATTTTGACATCATAAGGTATGACAAGTTTAATCCCTTGAGCAACCTTTGTTTTATCCCATTTCCGATATACTAAATCATTTGATTCTGTGATCGGGATAGATTCTCAAGAGAGTCTATCCCCACTTTCCCAAAAAATAACACAAAAAAGACTAAAAAAAACAATCATACACTTTGTATGCTGCAAATGTATATGTTTTTATAATTTTGGCTACTGAAACATTAATGCTAGAAACACTATTTTGAAAAAAGCTTACCCGATTATACTTATTGTCTTTTCTGTCTTTTGGGTAAGTTTTGTCTTACTTGACTACTTTCAAAAACATCCTAGATATTCCTATAACTTATTTTACTTCCAATACTGGGATTTATTTCTACTTGTATTGGCTTATGCCACTGGTGGTGGGCTCTTATACCAATTTGCAAAAAATAAAGTAAGGGAGTTTATACGAGGCGGCATATTGATACTGCCGGGTATATTTTTGGTAGGGTGTACATTTGCCTTTGCACTCAATCGAGGCACACCAAAAGCTGCAAATTTAGGTGAAGTTTTTCATGTTCTCGGAAATTATTTTCAGGTAGCCTTACAGATATTCTTTATTATTTTATCTAGTTATTCCATTGGACATTGGATACTCCAAAAGTGCAAATTAAAACTAAAACCTGCCAGCCTAAGTGTAGTGTCTATAGCTACGGGAATTATGGCAACAGTCATGGCCGCCTTTGTGTTAGGTGCAGTAAAAGGTCTTTACTGGTTTACCATTGGACCTGTCTTATTAGCATTTATAGGGATCAATCATAAAGAGAGTCTTGCTTTTGTAAAGCGCATTGGGCTGCAAAAAATAAAGCCTTCTAAGCAATTGAATTTTATAGGTGTGTCTTCATTTTTGCTACTACTTTTCCTCGTTCAACTTAACCTCCTACAGAATATAAGTCCTTTTCCAAAAGGATGGGATTCACTCTCACTATATGTAAAGATCCCTACAATCATTAATGACTATCACGGCTTGGTGAGAGGATACCAACCCTATAATTGGTCATTATTAATGTCTTTGGGTATGATACTCTTTAACAGTCTCGAAACTGTGTTGGCTCTGTCCTTTGTCGGAGGGGTTTTATGCCTTTCGGCCATGTATGCAATAGGGAAAGATGTATTAAAAATGAATCAAAATTACATCTTATTAGGCTTACTTATTTTCTACCTTTTACCTACTGTGGCGTTCCAAAGTTTTCAAGAACAGAAAGTAGATCTTGGGCTATTATTCACCGTACTAAGTATAGTCCTTATTCTGTTTCACTGGATAAAATATACCAAAGAAAGCATATCCACTGATGAGAATGCTTTCACAAAATTCAACATTAAATCTTTATTAAATCCATATTTGGTCCTAATGGGATTATTGACTGGTTTTGCTTTTGGTATAAAGCTTACGACCCTATTTACCTACTTCTGCATTATCTGCATCATGTGGTTTGTAGAGTTCGGCTTTATAGGTTTTGCTGGAGCAGCTATGCTATGCTGTTTTGCAATTCTACTGGTTAGACTAGATGATATGTCTGGTATGAGAGCATACCATCTATCCTCAAATATATTGCAGTGGGTTTTGCTTTTAATCGGACTTTCTTCATTTGCTTTCTTATTATTCAAATCGAAGAAAAGCTTTTTAAGAGCAACTACCTTTAGCGTTATATATACTTTATTTTTTGGGCTAATGGCGGCTCCGTGGATAACAAAAAATTACATTGACTCTAACATGAAACTATCCTTCAGGTATTTATTGAACGGAAAGACCAATGAACCTCCAGCGGGCCTAAACTATATGAAAAGAAAATATGAGCAACATCTAAAAAAAGGACAGAATGAAAATTAATTCTCCTTTATTAGGCATTCATTGGATGAGATTACTCTTTGTACTCTCCTTTTTCGTCATTGGCCAATGTCTCAGTGCGCAGGCAACAAAAGAGGTAAAAGAAATAGAAGGTGCAAGTGCTGTGCGGGAAGAGATACAACGCTATATGGGCTACGAGCCATTGGCACCTAGATATCTCACTTTACCTTATGATGCTACTACCAATGCAAATGTAAATGGCCCCTTTGTAGATATAGGCTACTTGTTTTTTGCACTGATTCCTATCCTCTTTTTATTGGGCTTTCGTAAACGACCATGGTATGGATTAATTTCTATGGTCTTGCTCCTAGGTTTATTATATGTTTCTATAGGAAATGGAAAGATATTTGTCCAAAATCAATGGATAAATACTAGTGAGTTTGTAAATCAGCAGTACGAAAACAGACTTAATACTTTTCCTAGTAATATTATAAACCCTATTTATTTGGCCGTTGGAAACTCCTATGAAGGAGTAAATAGATTTTTTAAAAATTCTTCTGGTAATGCCGATACATTTACGTATCCGATAATTTTTATTCTCTTCATACTCATGCTTTTCTTGATCCGACAGAGGAATCTTGATCACTCCAATACAAAGAAAATTCTCATCCTTTTTGTAGCTTTTTTCACCTTCATGTGGATGTTGCTCACAGCAGGTATCATCTGGTATGGGTATCCTATGATTGTGCTTAGTATACTCCTAATACTTTCTAGTATAGAGCCTAAACTGAATGAAAATGAAAGTACTGACTGGCTCAAAACATCCATCCGAACTTTAGGGCTTGTATCTATAATTATTTTTGTTGGTGCTACTATGATTTATCGTTTATCCAATTATAGGTTCAATACCAATAAAGTAATGGCTACGCAAATGTTTGATATAGGAGAACTCAAATATCAGTCTGGTAGGCAAAATAAAAAACAAGTTCTGGAAGGCTTCTTCCGTGGTGGGATAAATGAAGCCTTGGCAAAGATTAACCAAGAGGATGAATCTTTGATCTATAGAGTAGGAACAGTACTTCCCTTTTTTGTTAAAAAGAATGACAGAAGAGTGCTAATGGACAATCAGCTACAAAATTTTGAAAGACTTAGAACCCACTTCAAAGACAAAAATACACTAATTGAGGTATTGAAAGCTGCTGGATATAAGTATATATTTGTAGATCTGAACACTTATATCATCGATCAAACCCCGGAAAGAACCTTAGAAAACAAGTATAAAGAGTTTATGAGGGTTCTATATCAAAACCCAAAAGTCAAACTACTTGCCACCGATCGACGTATAAACAAATCGAAAGACCCTGCAAAACCTAAACCTGGATTTGGTGTATTTGGTGCACCTTTACCGAATGCTCATGGTACATATGCTATTTTTGAGCTACTTGATTAAAAAAACAAACGAACTTATTTAAATTATAATCCATTTGTTAAAGCCTTATACTTATATCGTAATTCCTGCTAAAGATGAATCCACTAGGATTGGTCAAGTACTGAATTCACTAAGTAATCTAGGCTATCAAAATGTAATCGTAGTAGATGATGGCAGTCAAGACAATACTGCTGAAATAGCTAAAAGCTTCCAAGCACAAGTAGTCGTCCACCCTATCAATATGGGCCCAGGAGCAGCTACCCAAACAGGTATCAGTCTAGCCCTGAAGCTAGGTGCAGAATATATAGTCACTATAGATGCTGATACACAGCACTATCCAGAAGATATAGACAGCTTACTAAAGGCCATTATAGATCAGAATGTTGAAGTTGTTATCGGTAGCCGTTTTTTAACTTCAAACAATATTCCCGTCACACGTATTTTCTATAATAAGATTGCAAATGTGGTCACCTACATGGCCACTGGAATATACTTATCAGATAGCCAGTCTGGCCTGAAAGCTTTTACCGCTGAATTTGCTCGAAAATCAAAACTGTATCATAATGGTTTTGAATTTTGTGTAGAAATCATTCGAAATATTAAAGATCATAAAGTGCGCTTTACGGAAGTACCCATTAGTGTAAAGTATACTGCAGATACCTTAAGCAAAGGACAGAATCTATTTATTGGATTTCGTATGCTAGGCCGTATTTTCAAAATCTTCTAGTCTCAATTTTGAGACATTTCAATTTTCATTTCTCTTTCATAGATACAGCAAGTGCACAAAATTCAATTTGGAAATTTCCAAATCGTGTGATCTTAGTTGGATGATACATCCCATAGATAAAGTTACAAGTCAAAATCAGTGGTCATTTTTTTTGCATGAGAGATAGTAAGGGTGTCCCCGTGAGGGG
>CALJVI010000098.1 GCA_937974575.1 uncultured Saprospiraceae bacterium
AGAAATAGTAGAATCTATGCTCATTTCTATGGACACAACCATTATCTCTCCAGCTACAAGTGGTACTTTTACAAATTATTGTGACACATACCTCAATAGCATCTCAGATCTTGGAGGAATTGACGATGCCATCAGTTATCATCTCCTAAACTTGAGAATTCCATTTTTACTTTCATATGAGTTAATGAGTTCTAAATTAACGCTTAATCTTGGTGGCTACATACAGACTCCTGTTTATACGAGCCGTAAATCAGAATCTTTATCTATTTCAAGAGAGCTAATCAATGGTGAACATCTTTGCACCTATACCAAATTAACAGATGACGATAAATCAGGAGGCAATGTAAGTAATCTACAATCGGGGCTTAGCGGTTCTGTAGAATATAGAATAGGAAAAAATGTTACTATTGAAGCGGGCGTATTAAAAGATCTAGATAATCTATTCTACATTTCTGACGCTCCATTCAATCGAGAAGTTGAAGACTTGAGTCCCATCAGATATACTATTGGTCTAAAGTACACCTTGAATAATACATCCGAAACAGAAAAACAAGGTCGATTCTGACGAGTATCCTTATTGTATAAACAATTAAACTTTAAATTCTCCGTTTGATACTGGAATCAAAACTTCTGGATGGCTTAAGAATTACATTTCAATTACAAACCACTTTAAAATTATTAAAATGAGAAATGTACTTCTGCTTGGACTAGCTATTAGTCTTAGTCTACTGTCTTGCAAAGATGATGACGATACTACCCAAGACCCTACTCCCCCTATGGAGATTGACAATTACACACCTCTCGAAATAGGTAACTATTGGGTGTACGAAAATGTAAAAATTGATGAGTATGGAACTGAAATACCCATAGCACAAACAGACAGTATTTATATTGAAAGGGATACTCTTATAAATGGAAACACCTATTATGTTCTTGAAGGCCAAAAATATATATTCAACAGTAGTTATGACATTTTTGATATCATAAGAGATTCAGTAGGCTACCTAGTCACTCATAATGGCGAAATTAGATTTTCATCTACCAATTTTTCAGATATTTTATTAACTCAGGAAACCCCTACTACAAATCCAGTATATTTTTTTGAATTCAAAATGGAGAAAATCTTAACTACTGTGAATGTACCCGCTGGAGACTTCGAAGAAGTCTATAATTACAGCGGAAAAATTTATGATGTGGAATCATCAACAATTGCCGACTCTACTAGGACGTTCGGCAATTACTACGTGAATGGGGTAGGAAAAATTTTTGAGACTACCTTTTTCTTAAATGGCAGTGGTGTCTTCGAAAAAAGGCTTATCAGGTATAATGTAGAATAAGACAAATCTTTTTCCTTACCAACTCTTAAAAATGAGTGAGGGATCTAAAAGGCGACTCGGTAGAGTCGGTCACTCCGTGAGGAACGAACAGAGGGACGGGAGCGATAGCGAACCCTGAAAGAGCCCGACTCTAAATGCAAACAGCCCTACTTACATAGTAAGTAGGGCTGTTTGTGTTTTAGCGGCACTCCCAAAAAAAATAATTATCCTTGTACCAGCTTTCTACCTGCTTCAGAGAAAACTTCCAAATCAGATAATAGTAACTTAGCTTGCTCAGACATATTTTTGAGGTCTGCTACATTTTGCTCCAGCTTTTGACGGATACTGCTAGCTACGAGTACCATGTGAAAATCATTGCCGTTTTCGAGGACTGTCGTCACCTTATTAATCGCCTTATCTGCTTCCTGAAAAGTAGCTTTCCACTTTACTTCGAGTTCCTTATTTTTTGCCAATTCTTGATTTCGCAGATCATCATTGTTGATGGCTGAGCTCAAAGAATTAAGCTCTTCGAAATAACCCGTAGAACTTTCGCCGATACTATTAAAGTCTCCTTTCAATTTATCATACCTATTCATAATTGAACGCCACTCTTTTTCAAAATCTTTGGAAACTTGAGGGATGTCTGGATTTTCTGTCATTAATGATTCTCCTGCTTCTTCCAAGCTTTCTACAAGATTGGTACTAAGCTTTAGTCTATTTTTATCGAAAGAATCCAGATTTGTTTTAAGGATCTCCCCATGCTTAAGTGCGGAGCGTGTAGTTCTAGTGCGGCAAGAAGAAAAAATCATCAAGCCAATCAGGCATACGAATAAGAGATTTATGTGCTTTGTCATATTATTCTATTTAGTATTGTTCTTAATTTTTATGTTGCATAATTAGTACGGAGTAACAATGAGTATACATGTGGCCATGTATTGTATGGCTCTATTTTACTTTTTTTCTTTGCGCAAAATTTTCTCCATTTTACGACCTTTGGCTAATTCGTCGATCAATTTTTCCATACGTCTGCATTGTCTATACAAATCAAACTCATCCTCTATTTCCTCAATTCGATACCCACAAACGACGCCTTTGATCATATGTGCATTTGGATGAATTTTAGCTTTTTCAAAAAATGTTCTGAAGTTTACTTTATCGTCTATGAGTGTCTGCAAAGCATCTTGATCATAACCAGTAAACCATCGAAGCACCTGATTGAGCTCTTCTTTCGTTCTTCCATTTTTCTCCAGTCTATTGAGGTAAAGTGGATAAATAGAACCAAATATCATGTTGGCAACCTTTTCATTTTTCTCGGCTGTAACTTTCATTATTTTTTGTCTTTGAATTGATTGATGTTAGGCGCCAATATAAGAAAGACAAGACAGTTGATAAGCACTATTGCTTCCGTTTTAATACTTACTTAAATACAAAGAGCCCTTCTACTAACTATTTTCTTGATTGAGCAGAAACTAAAAAATTTCTAAAAGCGAATATAAAGGATTTAGCACAAACGCCCTATGTTTTTTTATGCATTGTTAGCTCTAGGCATTATTACACAGATTTAGTAGCAAAAGCCAACACCTATTTTCTTTTGTAAATTTGGATGTTCTTCTGGGCCTATTTATTTTTCAGTTTCTATTTTCCATTTAATCGCTTTTATCCTATTAGCCACTACTTGTATCGTGCTCATTATTTCATTTCCTGATGGAAATTCCCCAAAAACTAATTCTTTAAAACTGGTTTCATAAGAACCTTTAATCTGATTCCAAGTCTTTTCGATATCTGAAAACAATATAGTAGTACTTGGATGGTTGGATAACCATGCATTATTATTTTTAAAACTTATCATATCATCTTTAGCAACCTTTAAAAGCATTTTGTCAAATTCTTTTGAATTAAAAAACATATTTAACTCCGGATCTTTTAACATCATATGAATATCATAAATATGCCTAATCTTATTGCTCAAGTCCATTATTGGATCTTTTGTTTGAGAAAAGCGAACTAAACTCATCAGCTTTTCACAAAAGGTTCTTTCTGCACGCAATACCAAAACATCAAAAGGATTCATTACATACGCTTCAATTATGTCTTGCTGTTTAGCCATTAACATCATTTCATAAATGTAAGACGAAACTGTTCCTATTGTATATGGCTCAAAGTATCCAAGCCATGTAGTTTCAACAATAATAGTGTCCCTTACTTGACCAAAATCTCCATCAAAACTCTTTTCATAACTGTGAGCAGTTTTACGTATCATTCCCATTTTGTGCGTGATTCCACTTACCTCTATCTCAGGAATAACATTAGTAACACATCTCGAAATTTTTTTAATTTTAGATTTAAGCTGATTGTTTGTCTCTCCATCTTTTCTTAAAACCACTAAGTCAATATCTTCAGAAAATCTATCGATTAGCTTGTTACATTTTGACAATGCTGTGCCTCCTTTAAAAACAGTTTCTTTCCCAATTTCATTGCTAAATATTGCGTGCAAAGCTAACGTAACCCAATAATCTTTTTCAATGTAGATTTCTGGAACTCCTTTTTGTTGAGAAGTAGCAGTTACAGCATCTAGGAAAAGTGCTCTATTTTCGTGTAGCTTCATTTAATATTCCAATTCGTTATTGTAGGTAGTGATCTTATATCAATTCCATATTTATATTCAGAAAGCGGATTTAGACTCTTCTTTAATGTTTTTAGTTCAATCGTAAATCCAAGATGTTCCAATAAAGAACCTGAAAAAGCCCTCACTCTAGGTGGATAGGATAATGCATAGCTTATAAGCTGTTTTATCTCCTTGGGCTTTAATTTATTTAGTTGGGTCAAAATAATTTTGATTCCTGAATCAATATTTAAATCTGGTATATTTTTAAAATCCTTGATCGCATCTAAAATTTCTAACAAATAGAAATTTCTATCTGTAACATCTACATAGCTTTTTACAGGACTACCTTTGATATTTCCAACCGATATTGTTATTCGTTTATCTCTGCTTGCAATTTTTATCTTCCTAGGAACTTGAGTCGTTAAACCCATTCTGTTGTATAAAGAAACACCAGTTACATAGGCAACCCTTTTATTGTTTTGGAATAAATAGGGTTTTAATAACTCTTCCTCGCTGGGTTTCAACTCTCCAAAAATAGTTTGTTTAGGTTTGTAGAAAACACCTGTTGAAACTCTTTTGATAATTCCTTTTTCTATTAAACGTTCAATTGCTTTCGCTGCCGCACTATATTCGTTTGATTCAATAGAGAGTTGCTCATACTTGAATGTAGCACCTATTTTTATCTTGTTAATTTGCTTTTCTATTTTTTGAGCTATTTTCATTGAAAAACAAAAATACAATAATTTCACCTATTGTCAAGTAAACGAAACATAATACTTGACAAATAGACTGCCTATATCACTGGCTTTCCAGCTTTCGGGTGATTTCAAAGTATATTAGTTATCTAACTATTTATTAGACATTCCATAAAGTAAAAAGATACTTTATGTGTGAAAAATAGAAATTTATTTGCTTCAAGGCTATTTTGGCTAAAAATGCAGTCAGGTAGGCATTATTTATGCAAGTTTTACGTTTTAGAGTACATTTGTAGCTCGAAAGCTAAAATTTACCATTTTTAAAAGAATGGTTCGGTAATTTTCGAAGATGTAAAATCGAATTGCTGCAATAAATTGATTACCAGCTATTTATTTAATCGCGCGGTCATTTTCAAATCGCTGGTTATTAGAAATTTAACATTTAATTGCCAAACCACAGTTAAAAGAATCCCTTTGAAGAATATAATCCTCCTAATCACTTTAGGAATACTCATCACTTACTCTTCTGTATCCGCCCAAAAGGGCTGGGAAGCTGGCGCATGGCTTGGTGCTTCACATTACTTTGGAGATCTGAATACCGATAATGAGATCAACGCGCTCGGAGCTGCTGGAGGGGTATTTGGGAGGTATAATTTAAACAATCGTCTTGCCCTAAAGCTAGGGGCGAATGCAGGCAAAATATCAGGTAGTGATGAAAACTCAGAAAACAATTTTGAGATTCAAAGGAATTTGAATTTCAGCTCTACCATCGTTGATGTTGCTACTCAATTTGAGTTCAATTTCTTGCCTTATGACCATGGAAGTAAAAAGAATTTTTTCTCTCCTTACCTATTTGCCGGATTCAATGTATTTTACTACAATCCTCAAACGGAATTTGAAGGACAAGTATATGACCTGAGACCATTGGGTACGGAAGGTCAGTTTATAGCTGAGGAATACACAACTCTAGACGGAGGGCTCGTATATGGAGGTGGAATCAAATTTTCGCTCAACTACATATGGAGCATCGAGGTAGAACTAAGTTCTAGACGACTGTTTACAGACTACTTAGATGATGTCAGCAAGACTTATCCAGAGTATGATGATCTTGAAGATCTACGTGGAGAAATTGCAGTAAGCCTATCAGACAGATCGGGTGAACTCATAGACGTACCTATCGGACAGACTGGCCGCCAGAGAGGCAACAGCAAAAACAATGACTACTATGCTATGCTTGGAGTCAGTTTGGTCTATTACTTTGGTTCAATCAACTGCCCAGCAATCTCTTACTAATTCATTTTGTACATTTATACCTCATCTCCGTGAGGGATATTTGAATTATGAAGTTATTCTATTTTGCAAAACGCTTTGCTTACAATGCACTTCCTGGAGCTTTCTTTGAAAAGAAGTATCATAGGCTAAGAGCTTTTGAGAAATCCCTTGACCCTAAGCTCGTCCAAGAAAGATTGGATTATTATTGCAAAATCCAGCAGCCATTCTCTGTACCTCGTGAAGCTGTCAGTGTTTCCAGTTTTAAGAAAGACGGAGGCACTGAATATTATCTTGATCTGAAAGAGCACCTGCACTACTTCGCAAGAGATACCAAATTCGCTTATCAATTTGGTGACGATACTCATATCAACAACTACCCTACTCTATTTAAAGCACGACCTATAGCTGGACAAAACGAAAATTCTATTTTGTTTAAGCTCAACAAGACACGGCATTTCAAATGGGTGAGGGACACAAAATCATTTGAAAGCAAACAGGATAAAGCGGTATGGCGAGGAGGAGCTTATCTGGAGCCTCGCAAAAGTTTTGTCCGCAAACTTTGGGATCATCCCTTATGCAATATTGGTCAAACCAATAAACCAAAAGAAAACGCCCCTTGGCAAAAAGGCTATATGCCTATAGAAGAGCAACTGGATTATAAATTCATTTTTTGTCCTGAGGGAAACGATGTTGCTACGAATTTGAAATGGGTACTCTCGTCCAACTCGCTATGTCTAATGACTAAACCTACTAAGGAAACATGGTTTATGGAAGGCAGCCTCGAAGCAGGCATCCACTACGCAGAGATGAAAGAGGACTATAGCAATCTAGACAAAATCATCGCACACTATACCCAACATCCGGAGGAAGCAGAACAGATCATCCGCAACGCAAATCAATTCGTAGATCAATTTAGAAATGCTGAACTTGAAGATCTGCTTTGCCTCAAGGTACTGGAACAATATGCCCATTTTAGCGGTCAGCATGCTGCTTGTAAATTTGGATAGTAGTTTTTGAATCAATCTGCCTATATTGGAGTATTGTAAGTAAAAGCATAGTGTAATTACACCCTCAATGGTACAACAAAAAGATATTCTACTTTCACCTTATCCTCGTGGATTTCACCTGATCACAAAAGAGATTTTGCAAGCTATTGGCCCTCTACCTGAAACGGGCATCTTGCATCTATTCATAAAACACACTTCTGCGGGATTGATGATAAATGAAAATGCCGACCCTTCTGTGAGAGTCGACTTTGAGACAGTGTTCAATAAAATCAGCCCTGAGAATGATCCTGATCTAACACATACTATGGAAGGGCCAGATGATATGCCTGCACATATCAAGTCGGCATTGGTCGGACATAGTATACAAGTCCCGATCACAGACTACAAACTCAACTTTGGCACTTGGCAGGGTGTTTATCTTTGTGAATTTAGAAATCAAGGCGGCAGCCGAAAATTAGTAGCTACTATCATTCAATAATAATCATGGACATTGTTTGGGAAGGATTTAAGTATGGGATGCTGCTTACCGTAATGGTAGGGCCTATATTTTTTGCTCTTATCCAAACAGGGGTGGAAGAAGGGTTCAAAGCTGGCCTAGTGGTTGGGCTTGGGATCTGGTTTAGCGATTTACTCTATATCCTTTTTGTATACTTCGGAATGTCGTATGCTGGCGAGCTTGCGCAAAGTGATAACTTTACACACATCTCAGGATTATTAGGGTCTGCGATTTTGGTAGCTATAGGTATCGGGACCTTTCTTAGCAAACCTCCACCTTTTGACCAAGCTACAAGATCTACTCGCAGAAGCTCCTACATAAACTTGTTTTCAAGAGGTTTTGTGATCAATACATTCAATCCCTTTTCGGTATTCTTTTGGTTTAGTGTCACCTCAACGATGGTGGTCAACGACTCCTTCAATCATCTACAAGCGCTATTATTTTTCGGAACTATTGTAGCGACTATTATGACTACTGACTTGTTGAAAATATTGCTCGCAAAAAAGATCAGTGATAAGTTAACTAATAAGCATATCGCTGCAAGTCGTCGTATCACAGGTATCATATTGATTCTTTTTGGAATTGCTTTGCTGGTAAGAACTTTTTTGTAAACCGAATATGGCATTCACAAAAAAAAGGCTGCTCGAAAATTCGAGCAGCCTTTTTTTACTTTATAAATCGAGAGATCTTAGCCTCTATCTTGCTTAGCAAAAACTTTCTTCATGAGGTCTGTTGTTCTAGATCCTACATTAGTACGAATATTTGCTTCTTTCTTTTCTACCATGCTGAACATACCTTTCATCGCCATATTGGTAACATAATCCTTTAAGTCAGGATTTACTTTTTGAACAAAAGGAATCTTGTTGTATGCATTCATAGCTTTCGCCCAATACTCAGTTGCATTCACTCTATCCAAAGAAGTTTGAACTTTAGGAGAGAAAGCAGAATATAAAGGTTGAGAAGTTTTATCCTGTAGGTAACTTGTAGCTGCATTATTGCTACCCATCAAAATGTTCGTTGCATCTGCAAAAGTCATACGCTTGATGGCACTTACAAAAATAGGCTTTGCTGATTTTGCTGCATCTTCAGCAGCAGCATTTAGAAGGCTGACCATCTTATCTTCAACCATATTGAAACCAGGTATCTTTTGCAATTTATCCGTCACTTGACGAACCTCTGCAGGCAATAATATCTTATATGGGCTATTTAGAAATCCATTAGCTTTCGAAAGCTTTTGTGCGCCTTCTCCAACTCCTAGTTCTAAGGCTTGCTTTAGCCCATTTCCAATGTCAACATTAGACAAAGCATCTGTTGCCAAAACGGTATCTAAAGTTCTTTGTAGCGTAGCGGCATCGCAGGCCATCAAGGAAGCGCATATAAGTAAGGCGAATAATTTTTTCATTTCTTATGAATTTGTGTGTTATTAAAATTTATCAACTTTTTCTTGCAGATACATATAGGCCTAATATTGATAAAGCAGGGCTTATAAAGACTATCTCCATTCCTAAAACGCATTTATTGTGCCTAAAAAGCGTTATGACAATCATAAAATTGCCTTGTGTACAGATTCTGTGATCCTAACTTCCGTAGTCAGAAAGGCAGTTTTCGCACAAACAGCCCGTAAAATCGCGCCTTAAGGAGGCAGAGACACTATCTGACAAGGTGTATTGATGACACCAGCAAGAGGCATTATTGTGACACAAAAACGGTGCTTTGCATTTCCCGCATTTTTTTTGATAATTCCTTTCTATACTCACTTGTGATGATGCTACCTTAGCACCTAATGGAGGATTCAGTTTATCCAACACTATGTACACTCCCTGAATACTTGGATAGTAACTTACTAACTGGTGCTCTATCTGCTGGACCAAATGCTCTAGCAACTTGGCAGGTACTGCCATGACTTCCTTACAAATACTATAAATATTCTCATAGTTGAGTGTATCTGCCAGGTTATCGTTATTCCCTGCTTTGGTAAAATCCACCTGCACTGTAACATCTAGATTATAATAGGCACCCATGATTTGCTCCTCCTCGTAGTATCCATGATAAGCGTAAAATTGCATGCCTTTGAGTGCGATCTTATTCATCCGTCGATTATACTTTTTTAATTTTACCGGGATTGTTTTTGATAAAGGACTCCCAGCTACCGCCTTTTAATCCTGCTAAAGGTGAGCTCGCCTGATAGTAATGACAAACTGCTGCTCCTAGTGCATCCGTCTCATCGAGTTTTCTTCCGTCAAGAGACACTTTCAATATATTAGAAAGCATAGCACATACTTGTTCTTTGGATGCATTTCCATTTCCCGTGATGGACTGTTTTATTTTTTTGGGTGCGTATTCTTGCACCTCAATATTGCAACTCATAGCCGCTACAATCGCCGCTCCTTGTGCGCGTCCTAACTTCAACATGGACTGTACATTTTTACCATAAAAAGGGGCCTCTACGGCCATGGCAATTGGCTTATAAGTTTGGATTTCAAAATTGATATTTTTAAAAATACTAAGCAGCTTTTCCTGATGGGTTTCCATAGAGGTAAGATTGATCACACCACTATCCAACAATCGTAGCTCTTTCCTATATACCTCGATGACCCCATAGCCTGTATATTGAGTACCAGGATCTACACCAAGGATAGTAAAAGGAGCGGTCTGCTTATATTTATTGATCAATATTAAAGTTTATCTGTCTACAAAAAAAAGTAGCTACCTAAAGATAAGTAGCTACTTTCATATTTTATCTAAAAGCGGATAGTGATTACACTACACCTGCTTCTTCTCTTATTTTATTTAATGCAGAACCTGCTCTTACCCAGTCAATCTGAGCTGCATTGTAAGAATGGTTTACATGAAATGATTCGCTGGTACCGTCAGCATGATCAAGATTTATAGTCAAAGGCTTACCTGCTGACATTTCGCTAAAGTCTGGAATGGAAACGGTATCGTCTTGTCTTACTTTATCATAGTCACTCTTATCCGCAAATGTCAAAGCAAGCATTCCTTGCTTTTTCAAGTTGGTTTCGTGAATACGAGCAAACGATTTCACGATTACTGCATTTACGCCTAAGAATCTTGGTTCCATTGCTGCGTGCTCTCTAGAAGATCCTTCACCGAGGTTTTCTTCCCCAAATACTACAGTAGAAATACCCGCTTTCTGATATGCTCTTGCAGAACCCGGAACACCCATATATTCTTTAGTCGTAAGATTCAATACGGTATTTGGCTTATCATTGAAAAAGTTGATGGCACCAGTATAGCAGTTGTCAGAGATATTCTCTAAGTGACCTCTATATTTCAACCATGGACCTGCCATAGAGATATGATCTGTAGTACACTTCCCTTTTACTTTGATCAGAACTTTCATACCATTCATGCTATCTTGAGAAATAGCCTTGAAAGGAGTTAACAACTGTATACGATCACTCTTAGGATTCACATTAACCTCAATACCACTGCCATCTTCAGCAGGAGCATTGAATCCAGCATCTTCTACATCAAAACCATTTGGCGGCAATTCGAAGCCAGTAGGCTCATCGAGCTTTACTTGCTCTCCTTTATCGTTTGTCAGCGTATCTGTAACTGGGTTAAAATCCAATCTACCAGATATAGCAATAGCTGCTACTAATTCTGGTGAAGCCACAAATGCATGTGTATTTGGATTTCCATCTGCTCTCTTAGAGAAGTTTCTATTGAAAGAGTGGATAATACTGTTCTTTGGTGCATTCATAGGATCATTGTATCTAGCCCACTGTCCGATACAAGGTCCACATGCATTGGTGAATATCTTTGACCCTAATTTTTCAAAAATGTCTATGATCCCATCACGCTCAGCTGTGAATCGTACTTGCTCACTACCTGGATTGATCCCCAGCTCTGATTTTATCTTTAAGCCTTTGTCCAAAGCTTGCTTAGCGATGGATGCTGCTCGAGAAAGATCTTCATAAGATGAATTGGTACAAGAACCGATCAGTCCCCACTCCACATCTAATGGCCACTCACTCTCTGTAGCTATTTTAGTCATATCCCTGCCTGCCTCTGTAGACAAATCTGGAGTAAAAGGACCATTGATTCTAGGCTTCAATTCAGAAAGGTTGATTTCGATCACTTGATCAAAATACTTGTCAGGATTAGCATAACACTCTGCATCACCTGTAAGGTGTTCTTTTACTTGATTTGCTGCATCAGCAATATCCGCCCTATCAGTGGCTCTAAGGTATCTGTCCATAGAGTCATCATATCCAAAAGTAGAAGTTGTTGCTCCTATCTCTGCTCCCATATTACATATGGTCCCTTTTCCTGTACAACTAAGGTTAATAGCGCCTTCGCCGAAGTATTCCACGATAGCACCTGTTCCTCCCTTAACGGTAAGGATATCTGCTACTTTGAGGATAACATCTTTTGGTGCTGTCCAACCCGAAAGTTTTCCAATCAATTTCACACCAATCAACTTTGGATTCTTAAGCTCCCAAGCCATACCTGCCATTACATCAACCGCATCTGCTCCACCTACTCCAATAGCGACCATACCAAGACCACCCGCATTCACGGTATGACTATCTGTACCGATCATCATCCCTCCTGGGAATGCGTAATTTTCTAAAACTACTTGGTGTATAATCCCTGCACCTGGCTTCCAGAAGCCAATTCCATACTTATCGGAAACTGACTCTAAGAAATTAAATACCTCGTTGCTGGTGTTCAATGCATTCTGAAGATCCGCATCGGCTCCGATTTTTGCTTGAATCAAGTGATCACAGTGTACGGTAGAAGGAACAGCTACTTTGTCTTTTCCAGCCATCATAAACTGAAGTAAAGCCATTTGAGCGGTTGCATCTTGCATTGCGACTCTATCTGGCGCATACATTACGTAATCCTTACCTCTTTCATATGTCGCCAAAGGGGACTCCTCATGCAAATGAGCATACAAAATTTTCTCTGCTAATGTAAGCGGACGATTTAACGTCTCTTTTATTTTTTTGATTTTTTCAGGTAAGCGATCGTAGTGCGCTTTAATCATTCCAATATCAAATGCCATAAATGATTATTTTTTATTAATTAATTGCTTCAAAAATACACTTTTTAGACGTTATTAGTGCCCGTAAAGGGACTACAGATGGTAAACTTTTTAAATATTTATCGTTTGGGACAATTCTCTATAAAAATCTTGAGAAACCCTGACCAAAATGTAACTAAATGCTCTAATTTCGTCTTTTAATAGAGGAATTAGTTCTCTATTGATTTGCCATTATGGCTTACAATATATATCATTAGCAGATAGTTATACTCTAAACCTAGACAGCGCATCCATGATAGATACGAAAATAGCATACCATAGTTACCTTAGAGGGCTTTTGAGCCTACTCTTCATTATGGGAATGTGCCTTACAAATGGAATTGCACAAAACTCTCGTTTGGCTCAACAATACTATCAAAATGGGGAGTATGAGAAGGCAGCAGTCACCTATAGGGATCTTTATAAGAAGAATCCCAACAATAGCCACTTTTTCAAAAGGTATGTAGACTGCCAGATCAAGCTCGAAAATTTCGCAGACGCAGAAGAGGCTGTAAAGAAAGAAATCAAAAATAGTCCAAAAAAGGTGGAGCTCTATGTGACCTATGGAAATATATTCGAAAGACAATTCAAAGAAGCTGAAGCAACAGAGCAATACGAAAAAGGAATAAAGAAACTAACGGCAGATCGGTATGGCATCACCAATCTTGCCAGGGGATTCATGGATCTCAAAAAATATGAACTTGCTATAGCCACCTATAAAAAAGGGATGGAGCTGCTCAAAGACGAAAATATCTTTGCTTACAATCTAGGTGATCTTTATAGTAGAAAAGGCGACAAGGTCTTAATGATTCAGTATTATCTAAGCAGCCTCAAAAGTAGCCCTAACAGAATTAACAACCTCAAAACCATGTTTCAAAGAAAGCTAGAAACTGAAGAGGACTATACCGAACTCCAAACACAACTCTATGAATCTATACAAGAGAACGATGAAATCATAGAATACCCAGAACTACTAACTTGGCTTTTTGTGCAGCAAAAGGATTATAAAAATGCATTCCGACAAGTCAAAGCAATGGATAT
>CALJVI010000099.1 GCA_937974575.1 uncultured Saprospiraceae bacterium
TATTGGTGTTAGTTGCCTTATTAACTATTTTTATCAGGTAATCCCCATAAAGAAAGTTTTTGTGTTTATTTGTTTGGGTTAGAGGCCCTTGTTTGTTTACAAGCAAGGGTTTCCTCTTTTTTACTAAGAGCGGCTCGGGTAGGTAAAGCAGAAGTAAGTCGTCACTAAAACCGCTGATGTGACCGATCGTTGCGAAGCAAAAAAGGTACGGTGTACCTTTTTAGAGAGGAAACCACAAGCTCCCGCTTGTGGCAAGTACAACCCAACTGTGCTCCCTGCCGGGAAAAATATTATTTATTATCGATTTCTTAATTTAAATGGAGCTTTTGCTCTAATTACATTTTTAGACTAAAATGCACAAATTTTTTCATATCCAATCTACAAAATAGCCTATGTAATTATTTATAATTCTGCATCTTGTAAAGATTTCCTACTCCAGATCAGGAGAAAGTTTAACTATCGAAACTTAAGCTATTAATATCATGGAATAATTTCCGGATAAGCGCTGTGCAGTAGTGCTTACTTTTGCGCTGGCCAGTGGGGTAGCGTAAGCAGTCCTAGTAGAGGTGGGCGGGTAAGTAAAGGACCGAGGAGAATGCCGAGCTACGGATACATAGCGACCCGAGGGTGGGGGATAGCATGGTGGAAGAGCCAAACCCGAGGGATAGCCCCACATTCTTCTTTTCATGATTTCTTGTCTGAATATCCTATTTCTTCGAATGGGACAGAGCGTCATCGGCGAATGAAGAAGCAAATTCCTTTTCTTTTTAGGTGCTATTCATATTAACATAGTTTTCTTGCTAAGAAATTAACATTAAGACACTATAGTTATGTCACTAATAAACAGGTAAGCGAAAATGCAATCAAATAAATATTAAATAATTTATCTATATTTTTCACAACTGATAGTCAGACGATTAGTGATTTTACGAATAACATATACTAAATAAATAAATTTATTTGCCACTCATTAAGAGTTGATAGCGTATATCTGGAGAGATTATTGAATTATCTGGATTGAAGCTCCAAATTTGGACATATGAATGATATTCTCCATATTTAATAGGCGTTAGAGGCCAACACACTTATTTGAACACGTATTTTAAAGCAGAAGAAATTATGTCACAAAAAGGAGCGGTAAGAAAAGAACAGGAAACGGTAATAATTGAAAAAGTAACGGCACTTACTACATCAGGCAAACACCAGGAGGCACTAGCCTCTATAGAGGAGGGCCTAAGTCAATTTCCAAACTCCATATCCCTGTTGCTAAAAAAGTCACAGATACTCTACTTGAAGAAGGAGTTCAAAAAGACCATAGATCTTATAGAGAGCGCCACTACCTGCGACATCAAGCTGGAGATCATCAAAGCGAAGTCCTACCATGCTCTAGATAGACCAGAACTAGCCAAAGATCTTTTAGAGACTTTGCGCCTCGAGTACTGCCGTAGTATCGAAGACGCAAATATGCTAGACCTAACGCTAGCCAATATCCTCTACGACCAAATGAAATTTAAAAAAGCACTGCTTCTATATAAGACGGTTCTCAAATCAAACACTAGAAATAGGGAAGCGCTAGATGCCATCTGGAATATCTATGATGACTCCAACGACTACGTGGGATGCATCAAGTACTACAACACATTACTTGAAGAAGATGCCTATAATGAACAAGCTTGGTTGACACTAGGCTATGCCTACAACTATAACAAACAGAAGCTAGATGCGGCTCATTCATTTGACATGGCATTTGCCATCAATGAGTCCAATAAAGAGGCCCTAGTGATGCGTGCGCAATGTCTCAAAGAATCAGCAAAATATAAAAAGGCTATTGACATCTATCTCATGCTGATAGAGTCTGATAAGAAAACAGAAAATTCATTCATGCTGGATCTAGCAGAGTGCTACTTAGCGATAGAAAACTATAACCTGTCATTCTACTACGCATCAAAGTTTCAGTTGAGTGACAGTACCAATTGGTATGCACTTTTGCTCAAAGGAATCTGCCTAGTCAGACACCACAATCACTATGAAGCTATTGAGAATTATGAGGCGGCTATGCGCATAGCAGGAAAGCACACTTTGATCCTGATCAACCTAGCACTGGCACACTATCATGTAGGGGAGCAGAAGACCGCTTTTGACTACTTCATGGATGCCTTGGACAATGCGCCAGACAACTTCCAGTATTGGCAGTTTGTCATCGAATTTCTGTACAAGCACAATGACATAGATGCAGCAAAAATAGTAGCAGAAAATGCCCACGATGTTTTCAAATCTGACCTCTCCAGCATCATTGTGATGAGCAGTCATTTTAAGGCCGGCGACAAGGTTGCAGCATACAATGCAGTCAATCATTTTAAAACACTTGACGACCATCTCGTCAAAAAATTATTGACCTATTGCCCAGAGTTGGCAGAGGATAGCCAATTTAGAGGATTTTACCGATACTGCACAGACAAGCAAGAATTGCCTCAACTAGCGAACACAGCCTTTGATTTGCCGGATGGCTATATCGAGTTTTCGTAGACAGAATAATAGGCTCCAAAATAGGGGAGAAGCACCATGTAACTACCGCTGTAGTATTCACGTATATGTACAGGTAAAACAACATAAACAACTCATAACAAGACTGTGACAAAGAAATCGAATAAGAAAAAATTAAGCCCATCTAGGGCCAAATCCAAGAAGAGCATCAAAGGCTCTGCTCGGAAATTATTCAAGCTATCTGATAAGGAAATCGCCAAGTTGAAAGGCGGTAAATCAAAGAAATCATCTGGTGGATTTAGACTTATCGTACCCCAATAGTTTTAGCTTTTTATACCCTTGATATTTTATTTTATTTTTAGAAACTAAAAGTTAGGTTTGTACTGAATATTAATATAAATTTGGCGTACAATCTGAGTATAAAATAAATTAAATTTAGTAGAAGTCCCCTCGAGTCATGTATTGGCTCGTCCCACTCTCAAAAAAAATTTGACTGCTTGCTTTTCATTTAATGATAGGGGACGGTACTAACATTTAAAATTATATTCTTACATGAAACGAAACACTAACAACACAACTCAAATCGATCCCCTTATTGCGTCATTTGTACATCTTAGTGAATCCGACTGCATGGATGTTATAGATGAACTTATGGTCAACGGTCTCGATAAAGATGCGCTTACACATACCTTACAATCTAAGAGACGATTTCCCGATAATATGGGATTCGACAAAAGGGAAGCAGACATCTACTTCAATCAAGAATCATACGATAAAGCATTGAGTATTTACAATACGATCAATGAAGCGAAGCAAAGCCCAAAACGCTTACTAAGCTACGCAGTAAAGTTGATGAATTGTAAAAAGCTAGACGATGCAGAAGCGATATTAATAGAGCTCAAAAAGAGTGATCTAGTAGATATATCTTCGCGTGCATATGCTATCCTTGCGGACATCTCTTTTCTTCGCAACGACTTCAAAGGTATGTACCGATGGTCAAGAGAAGCCATCAAGCGCAACCCGTTTATAGATTCTTTTGCAGAGAAATTTTACGTAGCTGTAGAGCTTACCAATAACCACTATAAAAGTATTCCATTTTACGAGACGCTTTTAGATGACAATCCTTATTCGTCATTGATGTGGTTACACCTGAGCAAATGCCACGCTGCTCTAGGCTATACCATTCAAGCAAAAGATTGCTTAGAGATGGTTTCTGCGATTGACACTACCATTTAGAACTGAACATTTATCCAAATATAAAAATGGGTGCCTATCTATGATGGGTGCCTATTTTTTTTTGCTTTGGGCACTTCCTTTCCTTCGTTTTGCTTGGCTCCAAGGCCTACGCACACTCAGAAAAGGACCGGGCTATACATCACTCCACTCCGTTTCGGTGCTGCGCACTGCTCCTATCGTCGCATGATTCCTATCCCTAGCGCATTTTTCCATTTTAGATTTTTTCTTAAAACTAATAGACCTGTTTATAATTTAAGCGCCTTCTTCAATCTCCTTATCGAAATTATTTGATGGCGATATGATGAGGATCAAAATTGCTGCGCAACAGTCGGTCATCTTTCGATGAAAATGTATCCCGTCTTTTTAGTTTGGTCTTCATCGTTTACTTCTAGAATATAAAAGTAAGTTCCTGAGGGTAAACTCCTTTCTTTATAGGTGCCCTTCCAATCATTCTTATAGTTGTCACTAAAGTAAACTTCATCTCCCCATCTATTATAAATATAGACTTTGCTTTGCGAAAAGTTAGTCAAGAAGGGAATCGTAAAACTATCGTTGATCCCATCATCATTGGGTGTGAATATAGAAGGTACAAAACAATTACGTTCATCACCAATGTTAATAAAAACAGTAGCCTCTACACAATCCTCAAGACAATTGTCATTACACAGAGTGTATACATAGTGATCTTCGCCGATATAATTATGATCGGGAAAATATTCGAACGTGCCTGTTTGGGTTTGCAAGATCATACCATGAAGAGGCTTGGTAGAAAGGCTTACTGTAATATCAGTAGTATTTGTGATGTCGTTTTCTAGTACCCGATTTATTATTCCAGTATTTAGTTTTGTGCTGTACCTATCATCTTCAGCTATGGGCAAGGGAACATAAAGGACAGTCATAGTATCAGCTGCATTATCAAGACAAACGGTATTGGTAAGTGTCCATAAAAATTCATTTTGACCTAAGACCAAATCTGCTACCCAAGTCTGATGCTCCATGGGGTTCAGTATGATCGCTTCACCATCTTCTTGTCCCCAGAACCCTTCCTGTACTTCGCCTATATTCTGACCAAGTAGATATTCTGGGCTACAGCTTACCTGATCTTCGCCTGCATAAGCAGTAAAGGCTTCTGCACTTTCTACAGTCAAAATAGACTCCATGGAGGAGACCGAGGCACAAGACTCAGATTCACATACCGCATAATATGCACCTGCATTAGAAAGCGCTACTGCTGGAAGTATCAGCATGGGCCCTTCACCAATCTTTTCATTAGACAATCCTTTGTACCATTTATATAGCAGTTCAGGTTCTGGATTTTGCACACGCAAGATAGCTTCAGAGCCTTCACACACTGTATCTATATGCTCTATCATGGGTGCTACAGGGGTCAAAGATATCCTTACTTCTGTTTCACTTATTGGCGAGGTACAGCCATCTACTTCTACAGTGAGGGTATAGATACCACTGTCATCTATATCTATTGCAAGAAGTATTGGATTTTGCTTTGCAGAGTAAAAGTCATTAGGCCCTAACCAATGATAATTTGCACCTGCGAGATCTGGAGCCATCAATTGTATATTTTCGCCATGGCAAGCTATACCTTCCTCTGTGGTATTGCTAATCATCAATGCATCAGGTGGCCGTACAATATCCAGAACAAGATTGTTAGATGAAGCAGAGGTGCACCCTGGATCATCGACGTATACGGATATCTGCCCATCATGAACGCCCAGTATCGTTTCTGCTATGATTAAAGTTGGATCTGTAGTCTCTATGATCGACCCATCTGCCATAGTCCATACATATGAATGCATATCCGTATAGTTTTCTAAAGTCAAACTTACCCCTTCTCCAAGGCATACTTTCTCAGATGAGGCTATCAAAATAGGAGCTTCCAATAAAGGATTTATTTTCACCTCTGTTTGCGAAATAGGAGAGATGCAGCCATCTATTACAACAGTCAAGGTATACAAACCAGCTCCAGCCAGACTTACATTGGACAATAGTGGGGATTGTTCATTCGAATAGAATCCATTAGGTCCCAACCACTCATAAACAGCATTGTTATAGAACTCGGTATCCAACTCGACCTCTCCGCCTTCACAGATAATATTGTCTAAAGTACTGTTGTACAAATTAGGAGTATCTGGCTCTGTGCCTATGCTTAACAATATTTCTTCTGAAGTATTTGAGGAGCAAGAGTTTATGTTAGCGAAGACCCGGACTGGACCATGATGCGTATCTATTTGGAGATCATCAATAGTCAAATTGGGCTCTATTGTTATCGTACTAGAGCCATCACCAAAGGTCCATATGTACTCATAAGATTCGGTATAGTTGTCTATACTTAATGATAAGGAGGAGCCCTCACATAGATTATCTAGTATGGGTTGTATGATGGGTGTCTCTTGCTCTGGATGTACATTTATTTGAACGCTGGTTAGATTTGCAGTGCAGCCGTTTGCATCCAATATGGAGAGGGTATAAACGCCAGCAACATCTTCATCAAACTCTGTAAAAATTGGAGACGCTTCATTACTATTGTATCCGTTTGGACCGGCCCATTGATACACATATGGAGCTAGCCCATTACATACCTCTGTATTTAAAATTAGCGGATCTGTTTGTCCAGCACAAACGTTATATTCCTCTGGGCTTTGCACTGTAGGAGTTTGGTCTACACTAATAAATATAGCCTCTGAAGCATCCGATAAGCATCCATCTACATATACACGAACACTGTAAAAACCCTCGTCCAATGGTTGTATATTAGAAATCTCAAACTCATTTGAAGCAGGGTCTATATTTGAAAGAACTACAGATTGCGGAGTCGTCCATTCGTAAGAAACTTCTTGACCAACATACGTCGTAGCGGTAAACCATACAGACCCTCCCGCACAAAGCTTATCTACTGAAAATTCAAGAGATGGCGTTTCTATACCTGTCTTAGGATTAACCATTACATCACTTGTACTTGTGCATCCATTAGAATCTGTAAGCAAAAGACTATAGCGTTCCTCTACTTCAGTATTCTCTAAATCAGAAATAATAGGACTAGCCAGGGTAGAAATAAACCCATTTGGACCCGACCATAAGTACTCATAAAATGATTGCACATCTATATTGGCTATCAGTTGAAATTCATCAATCGAACAATCTGAAAGCACAGTGTAGTCTACTGTTAGATCTGTATCTGGTAAGGGGGAATACATTGGAATTGTCATAGAAGGAGCAGAGGTGCATTCCCCTTGCGAAATTACCAGGTAGTAAGTATCGCCTTCATTTGTTATGGCTCCAGAAATCATCGGATTTTGTACTGTGCTGATCAGTGTTCCTCCATTGTCCGGATCTCCCTCATACCAACTGTAGCTTGCACCAGCAACTGTGTTTGCTATTAGTTGGATATCTCTGTCGACTGCGCAGTAGGGACCATCATTGGATGCTTCTGCTATCGGTATATCTTGGATGTTAATGCTAATAGCATTTGAGCTAAGAAAACAGCCACTCTCTACTGTAGATAAAACTGTCCATTCGCCCTCTTGATAAGAAGGATCGCTTGGGTCAATAGTGAGGACATTGGTAGAGCTTACTACGGATATTATAGAACTCCCAATTTCATCTGTAGGAACCAATGTCCATTCAAAAGATTCCCCTTGAGCGCTTGTCGCTAGATGAATCGTTTCATTTTCACAATATGTTCCTCCGCCAACTAATTCAATAGGGACTGCTGGGTAAAAGTCGATCTGAAGGGGTAAAGAAATGGATTCACATCCATTTGCATCGGTAACTTTCACTCGCCATTCGCCAGGCAAATAGAATAACTCATTAGATGCTATGCTCAATTCTCCTGTAGTAGTGGAAAGATCTGTAGAAAATTCGCTCTGGTTGACTTGGCCTATAGGAGGTATCCACTCATAGCGTACTCCTGCTGAGCTGCTGGATAATATCAGTGGCTCTCCTTCACAAATATCAATGGCTTCTAAAACAGGGACACTAGATGTAAGAATATTATCTACTAAAATTTCAGAATCTGCAAAACAACCATAAGGCGAATGGACTAAAAGGGTATACCTTCCATTATTTTGACTGGATACATTCTCGATGCTAGCAGTCATCGTGGATGCGGAAAAATTGTTCGGACCAGTCCATTGGTAAGCAGCAATATTTGTTCCTGTAGATTCGATTAATAATTGTTCGCCTTCACAAATTATATTATTCGTTTGGTCAAGAAGTACAGTAGGCGTGTCTTCCATTTTTAAGACCAGTTGTTCGGATTGTAACATACAATCATCAAGCTGAACCTCCACTGCATATATACCTTCGTGAACATCATCAAAAGATGATATGACAAGAATATTACTGTTCATATCAGTCGAAACAGACTGATTGGTGGGTGAACTCCAGGTATATGTAACCGCCTCATTTTCGTAATCCTGTACTTCCAATTTCAGTTCTTCACCTTTGCACCTAAGTCCTGATACATGAATAGTAGGAGGAATAAGTATCATTGGCATATCACCTACTTCAACATTAACTTGCGAAGCGATGCAGCCCTGTGCATCCCTAACTTCCACGGAATAAGATCCAGAATCCTGCAGATCTGCATTTTGAATTACCGGAGAAGCTTCCGTGGAGGAAAAATTATTTGGACCTGTCCATAGATATGTAAACGGAGATGACCCACTAGCATCGGTAGTGAATACTATATTATTTTGAGAACAATCAGGTGATCTTAAAATAGTATGCTCTGCAATTACACTCGGTGAATTCTCGATTAGTATGGACTTCATACTCCATTCAGATGGACAGCCGTCTACTGTAACTTGAAGATAAAATAGGTATAGCCCTGCTTGGACACTCGGTATCTCTATACTTTGAGTAGTAAAATCTGGTATATCATCAATAGAAGGCGCTTCAGTATACCATTCATATTTTGCATCGGGCACTGTAGAGGCGTATAGTTTCAAGGTGCCTCCATCACAAGCAAAATCGTCTCCTAGTATTTCTGATATTGGAATTTCATTTATCCCTACACTGATAGGATCTGAAATTGCAGTGCATCCATTCTTATCTGTGATCCTAAGCTTCCAATCTCCTGATAAATATGCATCACTCCATGTCGGAATATTGGTAAACGGAGTTGTAGTTTCTAAAGAAGCTATACCTGTATTTGAACCTAGAGGCCCAATCCACTCATACCATTCCCCTTCCACATCTGTTGTCAGGCTGAGCTCATCTCCATTGCAAATAGGTCCATTGATAAAGAGGAGAGGAGTTTCTACATCTGGGAAAATGGTATTGACTAGGACTTCTTTTTTTGCAAGGCATCCAATGGAGTTTTCCACTACGACGGAGTATAATCCATTATAAGATTCATCTACATTGTAGATGCTTGGACTTTTGGTCGAAGAGGTAAAATTATTGGGGCCAGTCCACTTGAAGGCAGAACCTAAAGGCGCATCCAATTCTAAAGTTAAATCGCCTCCTTGACAAATGGGGTCTGAATTGACCCTAAGACTGATAATGGGCTCTAAACTAAAATAGGCAATGGTTGAGGTGCAGCTGTCTGCAAAAATCTGAACGGAGTACTCTCCTAAATGTATAGATTCATCCAGCGGATCAATAGTAATCTCATGAGTACCTTGACCAGAGATGTCAACAGTGCTAGGAAAAGTCCATTGATATGCTACACTAGCACCATTGATTTTATCAGTGGATAGTATTACTTTTTCGCCTTCGCAGGTTATGCCCGAAGAGGATATCACAGGATCCGGTATAAGCGGTGGGACTATATCGTCTACTTTGACTGTGTAGGTATTGCTACAACCAGCTTGATTTAGTACAGTCAAAATATAGTCTCCATTATTCTCAAACCCTGAAGTATTAAAACTTGGAGATGGAAAATCAGAGATAAAATCATTTGGACCCGACCATGAATAAGATACAATAGGAGAGGGGGAAATGCTAGCATCCAGTATAAAAGAGAGAGCACTTGGTTCACAGTTTTGACTCGGCGTATAATCATATGTCGCTAATACCTGTGGATTCTCTTGGACTACTATTTCTATAGTAAATAAATTTGACTGGCAATTTTCAGTTTCAATCTGAAGATATATTCTAGCTCCTGCTGTATATCCATTTGTAATTTCAAGTGTTCTTCCTGAAAATAGCAGTGACTGAGGATCAAGAGATGGATTACTATACCAGTTATAGACGCCATTCTCGACTACTGATGCAATCAGCCTAATAGGTTCTATAGGCGCGCACGTATACAGCTTGAGAGATTCATTTTCATAAACAATAGCATTGCTGTCAGCACCTTGAATATTGGCTACTGCGGTAATTTCATCTTC
>CALJVI010000100.1 GCA_937974575.1 uncultured Saprospiraceae bacterium
TGGGGCCATCCCGAGCCTAAGGGCATCGGGACCGAGTCGTCCGTTCCTTCCGCAGAAGAGTGCGGAACCACTCCCACCTCTTGTCTCTACGCGCTCCGCTTGTCGAGCTTTGGGGCCTGTGGCCCGTCGCGATGTTTTGGATTATTCTATGTCTATTGGATTGTTCTTGCCTCGCCAGGTATGGTTCGGTTCCTTTCTTATTTTGATTTACAAGATCAAAATTGCTTCGCATCAGTCAGTCACATCCCAGTTTGCGTCAAATTGGAATAGCCAATCCGCGCTCATCCGCTCAATCCGCGTCATCTGCGTTCTACCAAATAAGTGCCCAATCTCTGCCTAATTTTCACCCCAGAGCAAGATCAAAATTCTGAAAATTCTTTAATTCTGTAAATTTTGATTTTTACAAAGAGAGGATCGTCAGCTTGCGATACATGTATAACCTCGACGTTGAAAATCTTGGCGAAGGTGATAAAATTTGAAATATGGATACCGTGTTTTGCACTGTAGCTATATTTCCCATTTTTAAGACTAAACCCAAATAAAGTTGGTAGATGGCTGAAGCCATCGATCCTCTACGCTCATCCCAGTATGCGTCAAATTGGAATAGCCAATCTGCGCTCAATCTGTGTCATCAGCGTTCTACCAAATAAGTGCCCAATCTCTGCCCAATTTTCACCCTACTGCAAGATCAAAATTCTGAAAATTCTTTAATTCTGAAAATTCTGATTCTTACAAAGAGAGGATCGTCGGCTTGCGACACGTGTATAACATCGACGTTGAAAATCTCGATGAACGTGATAAAATTTGAAATATGGATGCCGTGTTTTGCACTTCATTAACATTTTTAGAATGGATGCTTTTTTTTTGCAACAAATAAAATCAGTAATTTCAGAAATGAAACAGATGTTTTTCCTTTGCTCTTATTTTTGCTTTTGTTCGCTCCTTTGCGCGCAAAAACCAATAGTAAAATCTTTTTCCATAAATGCTGAAAAATTAATTTCAGATATTGAGGATGGTATGACCGAGGAGGAAACTCAATTTTATGGTATGGATTTGAATCTGCCCAAAAAAACATACTCCATAAATGGTCAATTAAAAGTAGATTTATTTAAGGATATGGTACACCTACTTGTACATTTTGGGTACGATGAAAGAAAAGCACTTGAAATATTTAATTTCGATGGAGGCAGTACTAGTGCTGGCACAGGCATAGGATCAACGTGGACTTTGGGTGGGGTGCCAACATCCCCGCAGAATCCAAAATTTGCAGAGTTTAATAAGCCTTTGAATGAATTTGCGCACTTCCCAAATTTTAAGTATCTAACAACTTCATTTGTACCTTCTTTTGAGTACGGGTATAAACGCTTTCGAGCGAACGTAGGTGTAGGCATATTTTATGATGTTCTGTTGAATCAGAACGATCTTGTCTTTGGTCGAGAATGGTTTCCTTGGACGGATTTTATTTTTGAGGAACCTTTTAATGTATCAGGCGAAATTTCTTACAATAAGATTGATTTTGGCTATGTATATCAAGGTGGATTAAGTTTTCGAATCTCAGATCGTTTCAAACTGGTAGGTACAGTGAAATACCTAAAGTCCAAAAGTAATTTGGATTTTAGATCGAACCTAGTGATATTTCAACAGTGGCGTATACAAAAATATGGGATAGGCATAGAGTATGTATTTCACATAGATAAAGAAAAGTGCTATCGGTTTAAGGAGCGTAAGTGCAGGGCTATTAAATAAGTAAGATCTATCTCGGAAAGGGTGAACTTGTAAATTACGTTTGTAACTAACTAATTATGCGCTATTTATTGACTTCTTATATTGTTCTTTTTGCTTTTGGCTTGGTTAATGGGCAAAAACCAAGAATCCAATCCATGAGCTTATCTTTTGAAAGACTCGTTTCGGATATAGTAACTGGTTTGGAAGTAAGAGACCCACAGTTTCATCCAGATCCTCATAATCTTCCTAAAAGAACATATTCTATAAATGCACAGACCACAGTGGATCTTTACAAAAACATGTTTCATCTATCAGTGAATATTGGTTACGATGAGAGAAAAGCATTAGAGATTTTTCCTTTTTACAACACAGGTCTTGCTGTTAATACGGCGATAAATACAAGTTGGGTTTTAGCTGGGGTGCCAACCTCACCACAAAATCCAAAATTTGAGGAGTTTAATTCATATAATGATTTTCCAGAATTTCCAAATTTTGAATATCTAAATTTAGCTTTTGTACCCTCTTATGAATTTAGATTTAAACGCTTAGGAGTTAATGTAGGAGTGGGAATTTTTTATAATTACCTATTAAATAAAGAGGATCTTGTTTTTGGTCGGGAGTGGTTTCCATGGACAGATTTTATATTTGATGAGCCTTTTTATGTATCAGGAGAGATCTCATACAATACAGTTGACTTTGGATATATACGGCATGCAGAATTTTCTTACAGAGTATCAGACCGCTTCAGAATTTTTATCAACGCTAGATACTTGAAATCAAAAGCAGTATTAAATACTAGAACAGAGAGATATGGATCTCAAAAATGGAGGGTATGGAAATATGGAATAGGCATAGAGTACATCTTTCATGTTGATGATAAAGAGGAATATAAGTTCTTTAGGTAGCTCTAACTAAGTATTTTAAATGGCCAATAAATTTCTTGGAATAGCCAATCTGCGCTCATCCGCTCATCCGCTCAATCCGTGTCATCTGCGTTCTAGCGAATAAGTGCCTAATCTCTGCCCAATTTTCACCCTACAGCAAGATCAAAATTCTGAAAATTCTTTAATTCTGAAAATTCTGATTCTTACAAAGAGGGGATCGTCAGCTTGCGACACATGTATAACCTCGACGTTGATAACCTCGACGAAGGTGATAAAGTTTGAAATATAGATGCCGTGTTTTACACTGTAGCTATATTTTCCATTTTTAAGCCAAAAGCCCAAATAAAGTTGGTCGATGGCTGAAGCCATCGATCCTCTACGCTCATCCCAGTTTGCGTCAAATTGGAATAGCCAATCCGCGCTCATCCGCTCAATCCGTGTCATCTGCGTTCTACCGAATAAGTGCTCAATCTCTGCCCGATTTTCACTCCACAGCAAGATCAAAATTCTGAAAATTCTGTAATTCTGAAAATTCTGATTCTTACAAAGAGAGGATCGTCAGCTTGCGACACGTGTAAAACATCAACGTTGAGAACCTCGACAAACGTGATAAAAATTTATTTAGCTTTG
>CALJVI010000101.1 GCA_937974575.1 uncultured Saprospiraceae bacterium
AAAAATAGAGGAAACTAGGAAAGCAGGCCAGATCCAACTTGAGTAACTAGGAATAAAGAACGAAACTCAAGTATACTTGATAAGCCAGTCATAAAAGCGTGACCTTGCGTCCAGCCTAGCCTTTTGAAAATCCTTCTCGCCAATAGACGCTGCTATTGGTTCCTTCCTAAAAAGGTACGCAGTACCTTTTTTGCTTCGCAACGTCAGTCATCTTTTCGGCAATGGAAAAGAAAGAGAAGATACTAAAGTCTACATCCAAGAAGACCCTACCTCAAGAGAACATAACCCAAGAATTGTAAGAATCAGAATTCACAGAATTTCAGAATTTTCAGAATTTAGATATTACTAGAAAAGAGCCCTAAACTCTGATTAGAGAATGAGCCATCATTATGAAAAGGTCAAGACCAAAATCAATCAGAATCAGAACTCACAGGATTTCGGAATAAAAAGAATAATAGAGACATATATCTATCCATCTACTAGAAAAATCACCAATAAGAAAATTCTACCCGGCAGGAAGCACAGTCACCTCAAGAGATATGGCCGTCAGCGGTTTTAGTGACGACTTGAAAAACAATGTCAATAGTTAATGAAGAGTATAAAATAGCAGAAGGCTAAAACGCTTCCACTAAAAATAGAGGAAACTAGGAAAGCAGGCCAGATCCAACTTGAGTAACTAGGAATAAAGAACGAAACTCAAGCATACTTGAAAAGCCAGTCATAAAAGCGTGACCTTGCGTCCAGCCTAGCCTTTTGTTTCTTTTCGGCAATGGAAAAGAAAGAGAAAGAGAAAGAGAAGCTACTCATATCCTAATCCAAGAAGACCCTACCTCAAGAGAACATAGCCCAAGAACTGTCTGAATTAAGATTCATAGGATTACAAGATTACAAGATGAAGACCACTCTAATGCGTTCGGAATGCGGGTAAGGTTATGCACCAAAAATTGTAAGAATCAGAATTTACAGAATTTACAGAATTTTCAGGATTTAGATAATTCTAGAAAAGAATCTTTAACTCTAATTAGAGAATGAGCCATCATTATGAAAAGGTCAAGACCAAAATCAATCAGAATCAGAACTCACAGGATTTCGGAATAAAAAGAATAATAGTGACATAAATCTATCCATCTACTAGAAAAATCGCCAATAAGAAAATTCTACCCGGCAGGAAGCACAGTCACCCCAAGAGATATGGCCGTCAGCGGTTTTAGTGACGACTTGAAAAACAATGTCAATAGTTAATGAAGAGTATAAAATAGCAGAAGGCTAAAACGCTTCCACCAAAAATAGAGGAAACTAGGAAAGCAGGCCAGATCCAACTTGAGTAACTAGGAGTAAAAAACGAAACACAAGCATACTTGAAAAGCCAGTCATAAAAGCGTGACCTTGCGTCCAGCCTAGCCTTTTGTTTCTTTTCGGCAATGGAAAAGAAAGAGAAAGAGAAGCTACTCATATCCTAATCTAAGAAGACCCTACCTTAAGAGAATATAGCCAAAAAACTGTAAGAATCAGAATTCACAGAATTTAGATATTGCTAGAAAAGAGTCTTTAATTCTCATTAGAGAACTAACCATAGCACACTCACCTACACAAACAACCCACTAGCAATCCCATCCGCTAAAAACTTAGCACCCTCCGCCAAAACAAACACATCCCCATCCCGCCGCAACAAACCCTCATCCAAAAACCGCTGAGCCGAAGCAACGACCAAACCCCTATGAGCCACAACCCTAATAAGACCAAGATCCATCCCCCACATCGTGCGCAGAGAAGTCAAAATATACTCATTCGTCTGATCCGCAGGACTCAAAACCTCCACCTCAAAAAGAGCAGACAAATCACGAGCACCAAGCGCATCCATATACTTGATATTATGCGACACATTCCACTGCCGAGAAACCCCATCAAAAGAATGCGCCGCAGGCCCAATACCCAGATAATGAACCCCACGCCAATAATTAGTATTGTGCCGACTAAACTGACCCTCTAGGGAAAAATTAGAAATCTCATAATGCAAAAAACCAGCAGCCTTTGCTTGCGCTTGTAGAAAGCTAAACTGATTAGCAGCATGATCCTCTTGAGGCGCCACCGTCTTTTCTGATTTTATCATATGCGCCAGCGCCGTCTTAGGCTCCACCGTCAGTGCATAGCAAGAAAGATGAGGAATGTCATACACCAGCGCTTGCTTGATATTATGCGCCCACATATCATCGCTGGTGGTAGGCGAGCCATAGATCAGATCAATAGAAATATTGTCAAAGCCCAGCGACTTCGCATCACGTATACAGTCATGCGCCTGCTTGGCATCATGAGACCGATTCATATATAGCAGATCCTCCTCATAAAAAGACTGAATCCCTATACTCAGACGATTGACAGGACTATCCCGCAGGACCTGCAACTTCTCCAGCGTCAAATCATCAGGGTTGGCCTCCAGCGTTACCTCTACATCCGCAGCAACATCAAAATTTGTCTCAATAGCAGCAAAGATCAGATTGAGCTCCTCACCCGATAGGAGCGAGGGCGTCCCACCCCCCAGATAAATAGTTTGGATATTCTTGTCAGATAGGTAATCTTTACGCCAATGAATCTCCTGTACAAGGGAATCTACCAGCTCACTTTTGCGTTCTAGTTGAGTAGAAAAATGAAAATTGCAATAATGACACGCCTTTTTACAAAAAGGAATGTGAATGTATATACCAGACATCCTCAAAAGTAAGCTTTGCATTTATTTAATCGTATACTTTGTTTGATTATGTTCCTTGCAGGAGCGCAGGTGCTATGTGCGCAGGATAGCACGCAGCTACTCATCATCTATAACGGACAGGAGCGAACAGAGCAATTGCTCATAGATCAAGGCAAGGAAGAATACCTTACCAAGTTGATCGATGCATTGCACGAGGAGCATTACCTAGAGGCAGCGATAGATTCATTGATTACCGATACCACGCAGCACATTGCCTACATCCATAGAGGCATCCAATACCAAAATATATACATCACCCCCAATGCCACTGCCATCGAGTATGCGCAGGGAAAACTAAAGCCGCAGGCATATGCATACAAAGACGCCCTTCAGCTCAAGCAATCCCTCCTTCAGGCAGCCGATGACAATGGATATGCATTTGCAGAAATAAAATTCAAAAAGATCGTCATTGACACAGACAAAGTATCTGCCGAGATGCAACTACAGCTCCATCGCAAAGTACGCATCAAGCAACTCCATATCATAGGCGACGCCAAAATCCAAACAGGATTTCTAGGCCCGTACCTAGGACTCACGCCAGGCAAACCACTGAGCAAAAAACAACTTCAGCGAGCACAGAATAGATTGGACAATCTGCCCTTTGTCTCCTCCAGCAAATCCCCCAATGTAGTTTTTGCAGAAGATGGCGCAGACATATACATCTTCGCCAAGCAGCAACAAGCGAGTCGTTTTGATGCATTGATCGGCCTACTCCCC
>CALJVI010000102.1 GCA_937974575.1 uncultured Saprospiraceae bacterium
GATTTTTAGGGAAATATTTTTGGAGGCCTCCCATAGGGATAGATGATCTTATTTGTAGTTATAATGTCTTAAGGAGTAAAAACAAATCGTTCCGAAACCAATGGCCATCAAAGCATGGAATAAAATGAAGGTCATATTTTCCAGATGAATTCCAGCAGCCACACCTCCAATAAAGTAGACGGCTAATAATCCCTCAAAGATAGTAGACCAAGGTAATTTATTCGACTTATAATTTGTTTTTCGAAAAGAATCCGAAATCGTTTTTATGTTGAATTTAGGTGTTCTAATAAAAGGCGACTTCTTACCTCTATACCCTTGTAGCACCGCAATCGTGTTGTGCAATGATAAGCCCATAGATAAGGATAAGAAAACAGGAAACAAAAGAATAAATTTGAGCAAAGTCTTTATATAGCTTTTTCTATTCAGCTCCGCTTCTACATTTCCGACGTAGTATACTGCAATAACGCAAACCATAGAAATCAAGAAAACGGCAAAATATTTCACATCCACAACGATAGTTTCCAGCAAAAAGACCAAAGGCACACTTACCAAACCAGCTAAAAGTATAAACATAAAAACACCACTAGACATGAGGTGAGAGGTTGCTTGTACTTTTTTGGACAGACGCATATCAGAAGCCCATACTTGCGGCAAGAGCTTACGTGCATTTTCGGCACCGCCTTTCATCCATCTGAATTGTTGCGCTTTCAAGGCATTCATCTCTGCAGGTAATTCCGCCGGAGAACCAAATTTTTCAAGATACTTGATTTCCCAACCTTTCATCTGCGCACGATAGCTCAGATCTAGATCCTCAGTAAGCGTATCCGCCTCCCAGCCTCCAGCATCGTCTATACATTGCTTGCGCCATACGCCAGCAGTACCGTTGAACTGTAGTAAGAAGTTGCCAGCCCTACGACCAGACTGCTCCACTGTGAAGTGTACATTCAGCTGCAATGCCTGTAGCTTAGTGATGATAGAGTAGTTTTGATTGATGTGCTCCCAACGGGTCTGCACTACACCTACTTTTTCATCTTTAAAATGAGGGATGGTCGCTTTTAAGAAATCTTTTCTAGGTAAAAAATCCGCATCAAAAATGGCTAAGTAATCTCCCTTGGCAGATTTGTTCGCATGCTTTAGGGCACCAGCCTTGAAACCAACCCTGTCTTCACGTTGTACCATTTTGATATCAAAACCCAAGGCTTTGTATTGTTCTACTTTTCTTTTCGATATGTCTATAGTCTCATCCGTAGAGTCATCTATGATTTGTATTTCAAACTTATCCTTTGGATAGTCAAAGCTGCATATATTATCGATCAGACGATCTACAACATACATCTCATTAAAAATGGGCAGCTGCACTGTTACGAATGGCCAATCCGTTATTTCTTCATGCACGTCGAGTACCTCCTTATGCTTCGCCTGCTTTAGGTAGTGGTACAGCAGATTGAGTTGACTGAGGCAATACACCGTGATGTAGACCAATGCGAAAATGTATATAGATAAAATGAAGTAAGCCAATTTCTTTTATTTATAATAATTTAAAAATAGTCCAAATGATTTTATGCCCAGCCAAGATAGTCCCTCTTATGGTACCACTCACTTTGGACACACCTATACGCTTGCGGTAATTCACAGGCACCTCTGTACACTTTAGTTTGTATTTTGCAGCCTTCACTTGCATCTCCACGGTCCATCCAAAGTCAGGATCTTGCATTTCCAGGTCTATCAGTTTTTGATATTTGATCGCTCTAAAAGGGCCTAGGTCGGTGAACGTATATTTGTAGAAAAACTTAATCAAGGTGGTTGCCAACCAGTTTCCAAATATTTGCTGCGGCATCATAGAGCCGGACTCCAATTGCCCCAAGGCACGGGACCCGATCACCATATCCATATCTTCCTTCACTATCGGAGCGATAAGATCAACCATCTCTTGCGGATGATCCGAATAGTCGCCATCTATAAAAACTACTATATCTGGGTGTATCTCTTTACGCTTGATGTGTGCTATGCCTTCCAGACAAGCACTTCCATATCCTTTTTTTGCAGCGAGTATCACGCGGGCACCAGCCTCTGTTGCTACAGCAACGGTATTGTCCGTGCTTGCATTGTTACAAACTACTATCTCCCGGACCAGATCTTTAGGGATATCATTCACCACCTTGCCTATCGAAGACTCTTCGTTGTAGGCAGGTATGATGACATCAATTATAGGAGTTGTAGACAAAGCTATTTTAAATACTGTATTCCTTTTAGGAACTGGTTAATTAGGAGCTCCAAAATACGCCCTTAAAGCAATATGCTGGAATAAAATGATAAAAAAGACCTATTCTCCCTATTCTGGCGGCAATAAGACGCTCCTCATCATAATGAGTGCAAAAATACACTTTGCTGTACGAATAACTTTGTCTGTCTCCGTACATTTAAGAGAGTAGGTTTATTTCGCTAAGTTCTACTTTTCTGGCTACTTCACGCTAAATAGTCTACTTAAGATCTTGATTTTAGCAATAAGGCCCTCTTTTATCAAGTTTGTAATATTCAAAAGTGTTCAACATTGTTAATTTTGTGCCTATGCTAGAAAAAAGGAGAAATTATTGGACAGGTGCCGCTATGGTAGTGGCTATGCTGCTGCTCTTGGGCTTCTCGTCATCTTGCAAGAAAGATATAGACTTTACTACCGATTCTTCTACTAGTCTTATGTTCTCTTCGGACACTTTGCGCTTTGACACGGTTTTTACGACCCTTGGCTCAGCTACACGTATCCTCAAAGTGTTCAATACAGAGGATCAGCCCCTCAAGATCAGCAATATTAGTCTAGACGGTAAGAGCAATACCAAGTTCCGATTCAATGTAGACGGTATATCCGATGATAGTTTTCAGGATGTAGTAGTGCCAGCCCAAGACAGTATTTACATCTTTGGCGAGGTGACTATAGATCCGGATCTACCCCTGAGTAGTAGTCCATTTATCATCAACGATGAGCTCATTTTCGAAACCAATGGCAATGTCCAGCGCGTGACCCTCGAAGCATTTGGCCAAAACGCCAACTATATACCGAGCACTACTGCAGATGGTCAGATCTCAGTCCTTAGTTGCCAAAACGAATCGATCAGATGGGACGACCCCAAGCCCTATGTGGTTTACGGAGTTTTAGTGGTAGATAGTTGTCGGCTCATTTTGCCAGCAGGCACACATGTATATGTACACGGAGGTATTGCCAACACAGAAGATGAAGAGGGAGAGTCCCTCATATATAATGATGGCATTTTGTTTTTTACACAAAATGCGAGTATGACTACGGAGGGCACTATTGATGAGCCCGTCATCATAGAAGGAGATCGCCTCGAAGAAAATTTTGATGATATTCCTGGTCAGTGGGCAGGCGTGCGATTTAGTGCAGGCAGCAGAGGCAACATGATGCGCCATACGATTATCAAGAATTCCATCATAGGAGCAAGAGTAGATTCCGCAGCAAATCTGGTGGTAGAAGATTGCCAGTTTTACAATACGGCAGGAGCAGGGCTCATCGGTTTTCATAGCCAGATCAAAGCCACCAATTCTCTGTTCTTCAATAATGGGAGCAACTGTGTACAACTGGAATATGGAGGAGATTACGAATTTGACTATTGCACCATGGCCAGTTATGGCGTCGATGCCTCAGCACTCAAGATTAGCAATGTGCTCTGCCTCGACCAATTGTGCCAAGCCTTTAGAGTCAATCCAGTCAATGCAGTTATTCGCAATAGTATCATCTTTGGCACAAGGGATGATGAGATTGATTTGTTCAACCGCATTCCAAACGAAGATCCCGCCTTCTTCAATTACAGTTTGAAAAATTGCATCGTTCGTGTAAATGATTTACCGACAGAAGAATTTTACGGCGACTTTTTTGATCGTTGTGCACCTTGTATCAATGGCATTCCGACCGATTCATTATTCATCAATCGAGACGAGGACGACTACCATTTGGATACCATGTCTATAGCCGAGATGCAAGCTACACCACTGACGACAGTGACGCTGGATCTAGACGGCAACTCCAGAGATGCCATGTCGCCAGACATCGGTTGTTACGAATTTTTAGGCCAATGATGCCGACCATTTCCATCATCGGATGTGGCTGGCTGGGTTGGCCCTGTGCGAACCAACTTCTACGATTGGGCTATACCGTCAAGGGCAGTACGACCACCCTGGATAAGCAAAGAGATTTGGTGGCAGACGGTATCGAAGCTCATCTCCTTGATTTGGATCAGGAGGATATCCCCGATGCACTCATGGATTGCGATATATTATTCATCACTTTTCCCCCTGGCCGAGGCGCGCCTAATCTTATAGCCCGCTATGCGCAGCGGATAAGTAAAGTCATCCAAGCTGCTCGTACATCTAAACTTCAAAAAATAATTTTTGCAAGTACCACAGGTGTCTACGCAGGTGATCCAACACAAGCAGAGATAGACGAGACTGTACGCCCAAATCCACAGCGCGATTCCGCCAAAGCGATGTTGGCCGCGGAACAATCTCTGGCCACTTATACCGATCAGTTGACCATACTACGCTTTGCGGGTTTAGTCGGCCCCGGTCGCAAGAGCGCAGCATTTATGGCTGGCAAAAAAGATTTACCCAATCCAGATCATGCAGTCAACCTGGTGCACCTCGATGATTGCGTTCAAGTCGTGCAGCAGATTATTTCTCAAGATATATTTGGCTACACGTTCAATGTCGTCGCAGACATGCACCCTACACGTCAGACCTATTATACGCAGCAGGCACAGCGTTCAAATCTTCCGCCACCGACTTTCAAAGCTGTAGCAACCACACCTAACAAAATCGTTCTCAATACCAAGCTTAAGCAGACACTGTCCTATGAATTTATATATCCCGATCCCAGTTTATTTCCATAGATCGGGTATGTAGATTTGGGGCCATCACGATCTAGATTCCGGCTAGCGCCTACATCTAGCCGTGACCACGTCGTCCGCTATATGATAGATAGGCTCTTGCTTCAATGCCCACCCGCATATCTATCATGCCGCTACCACCGCTTGTCCTGACGCACTCCGTGCTCTGTGCGCATTGCCTTCGGCAATTGCTATCATATTTTACGTTTACCTTTTTCTTATGTGTTTGATTTTTTTCTAACTGATTCTTTATTTCAGTTTATTTATGGTGTGGTGTTTAAAAGGGTTTTCTTTATTTTGAGGAAAAGGATGTGATCCCTTTGCAATCTTGTAAAAGCACCATTACCTTGTGCTAGAATGACAAAAAAAGAATTACTACAAAAATTGACTCAGGTAGAGGCTATGGCAACTGATACCAAGTTGGGGCGCTTGATAAAGCGACCATCGGTATACTTATATGCTATAGCTATGCGGGACCTGTTTGGTGTACGTGAAAAGCCTGTGGTCTGTGAAACTTTCTTTGATCTGCCTATGCACATCGTTTTTCCTTCGGCGGCAGATATCTATATCACCCGTGGCAAAAGTCATTCTTCGGAAATTCGTTTGGCGAAATTTCTAATTCATCAATTGAGTCCAGGAGATACTTTTTTGGATGTAGGGGCACACTATGGATACTTTAGTATGTTGGCTGCTCAGTTAGTCGGTGATGAGGGTGCAGTACATTGCTTTGAAGCAGCACCTAGTACTTTTAGCGTCTTGCAAAAGAATGTAAGTAAACTGAATACTATTCATGCTATAAATCAGGCCGCATCAGACAGTGCAGGGCATTTGACTTTTTATGAATTTCCTACCATGTACAGTGAGTACAACTCGATGGATATCGTCCAATACGAAGGTCAAGATTGGTTTGTGAAAAATCCTCCTACTGCAGTAAATATTCCTTCTTCTCCATTGGATCTTTATTTAGAAAAAAATCAACTTTCTCCTAGCGTATTCAAAATCGATGTGGAGGGTGCGGAGCTAAAAGTACTGGAAGGGTCGCAGGCCTACCTCAAGTCTCATTCTCCCATGGTGGCTATGGAGTATATTGCTTCCCCTGATGCGAATAGCTCGCATCAACAGGCCTACCATTTTTTAAAATCCTTAGGCTATCAAGCGCACGCTATAGACGCAGATGGTGCATTGGTAGCGGTAAATGATGTTGCGGCATATATGATGGCACAGGATCTAGATTCGGATAATGTGGTGTATGTGAAGTGAGCAGGTGAAATGTAAAGTGATATGCATTCATCTTTTTTATGAGCGTATTTACTCTATCCTTAATGTTTTTGTGTTATATTTAGAGGATGCAATTTTAGATTCATAACCAATTCTTAAAGTCTATGCTCAAGCCAATTTATTCTGTTTGCCTTCTATTCTTTTTCGTTTTTAGTGGATTACAATTCACTGATTTATTTGGGGCTTCTGGACCTCCTTACAAATTCAATTTTCAAGAAACGATAATCCCTGTTGGAGAAACAGCCTGTATGGATGTTGTTGTAGAAAATTTTGTTGATATTTCTGCTTTTCAATTTGGTTTTAAGTATGACACTTCATCTTTTCAATTTATTGGAATAGAATCCTCCCAGTTTGAAGGTAGTTCTATATTTGCTGATGAGGCTGCAAATATGGATGGTATACCAATAGTGACAGCTGGGTATATTGAACTTGGGCCACTCACGAATATCGCTGATAGTACGGTTGCATTTTCATTTTGCTTTAAAGCCATTGGTGTTTTAGGAGCGGAGTCTGAATTGGAAATTTCAAATTTGAGTAATGGAAACCTCTCAACTATTTTTGCTGATGGCATACAGCATCTTGAGCCTGATTTTTGTTTAGTACCTGCAAAACTTATCATAGGTGAGCCTATGCCCCCAATAATAGATACACTGGGTTTTGAATTAGGAACAACTTGGATGTATGATGGCATCGATATCGTTTTAGAAAGAGATACATTGATAGGAGGTAATACTTGGTACAGTTTAAGTGAATTGAGTGTTTGTTCAAGGGATTTGCAGGAATTTTGGTTGCGGAAAAAAGGAGAAATAATGTGGATGCATGACCCAGAAGTAAATCAAGAATTCCTACTCTATGATTTTTCTAAACAAGCAGGAGAGTCATGGGAGATTGTTATGCCTAATGGTGCGCCGAAGCATACCGTAATTGTGGATTCTGTATCTATTGAAGAGGTTGATGGGCGACTGATACAGGTGCAATATGTACATGCAGATCCATACTTTTCCGCTTATGATTTTGGAAATAAGATTTACAATGGAATTGGTTCTTCGCATTACTTGTTTCCCACGGGTAATCTTTGTGAGGGTCCTAATGGTCTCTGTTCTTTTGCAACTCAGTCGCAAAGTATTGAGATAAGTTCTGAGTTCGATTGTATTCCTTTAAGCGTTCTAAACAAAAATGCAGCGCAAATCGAACTCTTCCCAAACCCCAACAATGGATCCTTCCAAATCCAAGGAATTGATAACTACGAATCTTTAGAAATCTACAATATAAATGGAAGCTTAGTAAAGCGATATGATTCTTATACTGCTCAAATTAATATGGATAGATCTGGAATGTATCTGCTGAAGATAGATCTCGGAGATGGGGTAGTGGTGTCAAAAAAGGTGAGTTGTATCAAATAGAATC
>CALJVI010000103.1 GCA_937974575.1 uncultured Saprospiraceae bacterium
TAAAGGTATGAGTCTCAAATTACTGTTTAGCCTTCTTATTCTTCACATAGGTATATTACCATATACAAATGGTCAATCTATAGAAGAAAACCCACCCCAATCTTGCAGCACAGCCTACGACCCGATGCCAACAAAAGATATTTCAGCTTATGTCTCAGCTATGGAGTCAGGAGCTATGCGGCAGTTTATGGATACTCTGGTCATCCCTCTAGTCATCCACAATCTGACTTGGAACCATATAGGATATATCCCAGATCATGATTTTGTGGAAATCATCCGCAAGATAAATGATCGCTTAGCGAATAGAGGGGAACACTTTAATCCTGAAGGGGTAGATACTCGTATCAGGGTATGCCTAGCGAATACAGATCCAGATGGAAATCCTACCAATGGTATCGTCCACTTAGAATACCCACAAGTATTGAATTTCGATAGGAGGGTACCCTTTAATTTATTGTGGGATGATTTACGATATCTCAATGCCTTTGTCCCCAATTGGGGACAAAGTGTTTTGTATACATAGTGCAGCAGATAGTAGTTCATTCAGTTGTTGATAAACAAATAAAAGATTCACCAAATAAACAACTCACACAGCCTTATGAAAGCATACATTATGACCTCTATCGTGTTCGCCATTGGCCTTACTTGCCAAGCGCAGCAGCATGACTACAACTGGATATTTGGTGTTTTCACCTTTCCCGATGAACCTAATGCCAATGGTAATATCATCAATTTTGCTGGCGATACGGTGCGTATTGAAGTGTACGAAAAGGATAATACCATAGATTTTTACAATGCGACCTACTCTGACGCAGCAGGCCAACTCAAATTTTGGTCTAATGGCTGCGAACTATTTGGTGCAGATAATGAGATATTGGAGAATGGCGACACCCTCAATCCTGGTTTGGTGTATGACATCTATTGTGAGGATCAGTTTACCCAATCCTACGTTTCTGCCTATCAAAGTATGATTTGTCTACCAGATTTGCAAGACGAACAGAAAGCCTATGTCTTTCACAAGTGGGAGCCCTGGGATTTGCTCAATGATTTTCATCGCTTGTATTACTCTGTAGTAGATTTTTCGCAAGATGAGAAAGGTGTAGTGATAGAAAAGAATATTGAATTACCAGGTAATACTTCCAGTGGATTGATCTCTGCCACCAAGGATGAGGATTATGACAGCTGGTGGATCATCACACCCGAGAAATGGGGCACTGGACATTATGTGTATAGATTAGAAGAAGACAGCATCTCTTCACCGAGCTATTTTACAGAAGGGGCAATACTGACTGATAATAATCAAGGAGCCTCCTCCTCTTCCTTTTCACCAGATGGTTCTAAGTACGCCATCTTTGGGGAAGCAGATGGTTTACGTATTTACGATTTTGACAATGAGTCAGGTACTTTGAGCAATTACCAGTTTATAGAGGCACCTATGGATTTTGAAGGGGGACGTGCAGGTTTGTCTTTTTCAGGATCAGGTAGATACTTGTATACTTGTCATCGACTGAAAATATACCAGTATGATATGGAGGCGAGCGATATAGGGGCTTCACGCTTGACGGTGGCAGATTGGGAAGAAAGTTTTACTACTGGTTTTCCGTCACAATTTATGCAGATGCAAAGAGCTCCGGATTGTCGTATTTACATGAGTGCGCAAAATACTAATAGTACTATCCACGTCATTCATCATCCAGAGCGCAGAGGGATAGCCTGTGGAGTACAACAAAATATAGAGATCCCAGCCTTTAATAACAATACCACGCCCAATTTCCCCAACTACCGCTTAGGTACCGCGCCAGCATGCGACAGCACAAAGGTCTTTCCACCGTCCTTACTTACAGCTGTAGAGGAAGACAATATGGCATTGGGACAGAAGGATCTGCATGTCTATGTTTATCCCAATCCAAGTGATGGGAATATCTTTTTGGACATCGATCAGTTTTTGGGTGAGGAATCAGATTTTCGAGTATATGATTTGCAAGGCAAAGAGCACTTCAGAAAATCGCTCAGTGGAGATATAGGAAGCACTCAGATAGGCCTATCTAAGCTTGTCGGTGGTATGTATATATATTCTATACATAGTGCAGGCAGATTGGTCCATTCAGCTAAGTTGGTGATAAACAAATAAACAAATAAACAAATAAACAATTCAACAACCTAAAAGGCGAGGCGAATAGCCGGAAGCCCTAGAGGACAAGTGGTGGAAGCGGCATGATGGATGTGCGTGGCTCTTGTGCGATGGCCTCATCCATCATATAGTGGACGACACGACCACTGACCGAAGACTATACGACGATAGAAGTATAGTCGTAGGTCATGTGGATGGCCCCAAATACGAATACCGATCTTATTCAGAAGCTAATAATCGAAATGTTGTACGATGGTGAATACAAGGACCGTTGCTCACAATCGCCGCTCTATGGGCTTTGGTAGGGTAGCCCTTGTTGCTTTGCCATTCGTACTGCGGAAATTTTTTGTCTAAACGGAGCATGTACTCGTCTCGATAGGTCTTGGCTAAAATCGAAGCTGCGGCTATGGAGGCAAACTTGCTGTCCCCTTTGATAATACATACGTGTGGAATACCGAGGTAGGGGTTAAAACGATTGCCATCGATGAGTAGGCACTCGGGTTTGGTGCGGAGCTTGGCGACTGCTTTGTGCATAGCCTTGAAAGAGGCGTTGAGGATATTGATCTTTTCTATTTGTCTAGGCGTGACAGAGGCGACGGCCCAGGCTAGGGCTTCGCTTTCGATACGCTTTCGCAATTCTGTGCGCACCTCTGCTTTCAAGAGTTTGGAGTCGTTGAGATCTGTAAGCTTATGCTTGGCTGGAAGAATGACCGCTGCTGCGAAAACAGGGCCTGCCAAACAGCCTCGACCTGCTTCGTCGCATCCTGCTTCTAATACCCCTTTTTTGTAAAATGATGAAAGCATAATAAATGAATCTATACGGCTGCTCCAAGTGCAATCGTGCGCAAATATAATCATCCTCTGAGGTGAAAAAATTATTGAACAGCACAAATACGAGATGCTTTGACAAAAATCATATTATAGCTTACACTGATCTGACTAATGATTAGTACCAAATAGGCTAAAAAAGGGAAAAGTTGAGTTACAAAAATCAAAATGTGTTGGACTGTGAGAATGAAGATTTTGCGTGTGAAATTGGCAATAAATAAATAATTATATAAATATATAATTTACTTATATTCAATGGATTGTATAGATTATTACAAATTTGAATGGGAAAAATAAATATGTGAAAATGTAGTGTAAGAAGTATGTTACTAGAAAATTTATTCGTTATTTTTGTGAAACACTACTTACTATCCAAGGTTTTGTGAAAAATATTGGATAAGTCATACAAGGCTCAAGGTAAAACAGAGAGATATGGGTACGCTGTACCAAAAACATCTGGGAGTACTTGCAAACAAAGTAGTGATGAAAGAGGAATACAAAACATACGAGTTTTATGGAGGTCAACGAAAATAAAAATGAGAATCACTTTCTGACTCTAGTCAAAGACTATGAGGCGGCAAGTGAAACTGACCAGCCTAGAAAATTGGTCGAAGCGGAGTACCTCAAACTTTCAGAATACTATAGAGATAACAATCATTATAAACAGGCGCACTTCGTATTGGGAGAACTGCTCACTTACTATCCATACTCATCGCAGGCACATTACCAAAAGGCACAATTGTTTTTTTTGGAGAAAAAAATGGATGCTGCTCTAAAGTCTTTGGATATGGCTACAGCGTATTCGCCAAATGATTTGGATACGATACTCTTGAAAGCCGATATCCTAAACGAGAAAGGAAATAACGAAGAAGCTCTTGCGGTATTGGAAGGAGCTACTACCAACAGTGATACGGATCTGTCGGATGTACTTTTGTATAAGGCAATGATCTATGAGCGTCTAGACAATCTGGATGAGATGTTTGAATCGACGAAGTTGTCATTGATAGTGGATCCATTTAATGAGGAAGCGCTTGAGCATATTTGGTGGTGTGTAGAGTTGACAGGAAGATACGAGGAGAGTGTGGCACTGCACATGCAGCTGTTGGATAAGCGGACCTATTCTTATTTGGCGTGGTACAATCTGGGCTATGCTTATTACAATTTGGACAAATTCACTGAGGCTGCTGAAGCTTTGGAGTATGCTACTATTATCAATACCAATTTTCAAGACGGATTCTTGATGGCTGGGGAGGCATACATTCAAATAGAAGAGTACAGCAAGGCCCTAGATTTATATAGTGAGCTATTGGTCAATAGCCAAGATAAGAGTGATGTATATACCAAGATGGGTATCTGTCATTTCAACTTGGAACAAACGACTATAGCTTTTGATCACTTTAAAAAGGCAGTACGTATAAATCCTAAAAATGCGATGGCGCATTTCCAGATAGGAGAGTACTATTGTAAAAAGAATTTCTTGCAAAAAGGAATTGATGCTTATCTCGTAGCTATGCAAATAGAGGATAGAAATGAAGTGTTTTATGCTGCTATAGCGGAGGCTTTTGAGAAGCAAGGGGCCTTTGATAAGGCGCTGCCATTTTATCAGCAGGCTGCAGATATTGCAGCGGATATACCGGACTATTGGATCATGCTCGCTGTATTCTATATGAATCAGGATATGCATGATGAGGCACTGAAAGTACTAGAAGAGTCAAAGACTTGTACTTCTGGTCTTGGCTTGCAGCTTTGCGAGATTGTATGTTTATACTATCTGAATGATCATATTAGTGCGGAGTATCAGCTTCGTACCTTTTTGTTGAAGCATCATAAGCATGCTGAAATGCTATTTGATTTTGGTCCAGATCTTTATCATGATTTTGGCGTCAGAGGGATCATCTCAGCTTTTAATCCAAATTAAATTCCATTTTTAAATGAGCTTAGATTAGAGCTGATGCTCAAGTGATTGGTACCGCCTGAGACATGGTAAAAGCCATGCCCAAACTCTATTCCAAAGCGTTTGAATTTCAAACCCATACCAAACGAAAATCCCGCTGCAGTGCGCAGTTGGCTCACTTTGAGTTCTTTTTTTCTCTGGTGGTTGTAGCCCATTCTGATTCTGAAGTTTTCTCTTTTTCCAAAGATAAACTCTCCGTTAATGACCAGATGTCTAGCGAGATTGTCGATAAATATTTCTGATCTAGAGTCTTCAGACTGTCCATCGATGATAAAGAAGGAGTTCTCTACATTGTTTGGATCATCGTAAGTGATATTCCATCGTTGCAAATCATGGTAGATGATAGACCATCTAAATGGCAAGTGCTTGAGCCTTTTTGAAATTCCGACCTGTAGGTCAAAGGGTAAGAATTCGGATTCTGTATGATACTTTGTCAATTGTCTGCCAAGATTCTTAGCGACTAGAGCTATATTGAATTGTTTGCTGGTATCGGCGTAGATAAGCCCAACATCAGAGTTGATACCTATCGAACTGTAGTCTGCAAATCTAGAACTGATGAGCATCCCGTTGACGCCTACAGTGAGTTTTTCATAAAGTCTTTTTGAAGCACCAAGGATGATGGCTGTTTCGTTGGCTTTGAAGGTGCCTTCTTTATCACCAAAAATATTGGCTGCTTGAAATTCACCATAGTTGATAAATTTTGCACTTCCTGACAAGGATACATCCCACTTTTTAAGGTAATGACCATAGCTAAAGTAACCGGTGTTAACATCGGCTAGATAGAAGTTGTAATTGAAGGCTAGGGCTTGGTGCATGCTCGGATTGAGAGCCGCAGGGTTGTTATAGCCAAGTACGACATCATTGTCATCCTGCACTGCGATCACGTGTCCACCTAGACCTGTGATACGTGCAGATGAGCTAAGGTTAAGAAATTCGTAGATGTGTTCTCCCCCGACTTGTGCAAAAGTACTACTCATAAAAGTCAAGAGTAAAACCCAAAGTGTGTATTGTTTGATCATTCGTTTGGTTTAGGATTCTTCTCTTTTCCAGGTAGTGGTACATCTACCTAAGTTGCAATCCATTTTTTTATATACGTTTCCTTCTTCGTCGTAAAGTTCGAGTGGCCCATGTTCACGATTGGCATCGATATTAGCTTCAGTAGTTTTATATGCACCTTTAGCTTTGAGCTTGCCGTTTTTATGATATTCTAAGAAGGGACCATTTTCTTCATTTTCTATAAACTGTACGACTTCTTTGATTTGTTTGTTGTCATAGTAAAACGTCCATTCTCCATCCATCATTCCAGCAGCATAGTTTCCTTCAGATTCCAACACATTGCCAGGATGAAAGCTTTTGTATAGGCCTACATATCTAGCGTTTGCATAAGATTCGATGATTAGGGTATCGCCATTTTCGTAGAATAGGATACGCTTGCCCTCTAGCTTATTGTTTTTGTAATCCGACTGTTGTTCCACATTTCCGTTTGGAAAGTATTTATAGTGTACTCCCTCGATCAATCCAGTTTCTTTATCAATCTGAAAGGATTCGGTTTTTGTACCAGTGTCGTCAAATTTTTCTACAAGTTCATATTGGTTTTTGCAGGAAAAACACAATGCAAATAGGGTAGTGAATAGCAGGATATTGAGTTTCATACAAGTTATAACGTGGTTTATGTAATTAGATTATTGTTATTTCCATAAATAAATGTGGCAATTGCGGGACTGTATAAAAACGACAAAAGCCCATCTTGCGTTGCAAGATAGGCTTTTACCATTATTTAAAATAGTGTGTGGTTTACTACTAGATTATGCAGAATAAGCACGCATTAGGATAGGACTTCTACCAATAGATTCGTAGTGGATGTCCAAACTCTTCATTTTGTGCAAATCGTATAAGTTTCTACCATCAAAGATAGCTCTATTGCCAAGAGCTGCAGCTACCTTTTCAAAGTCAGGTGTTCTAAATACACTCCACTCTGTGATGATTGCTAAGGCGTCAGCACCTTCAACAGCATCGTATTGGCTATCTGCATAGCTGATTCTATCGCCAAACATTTCTTTAATATTCTCCATTGCTTCAGGATCAAAAGCTTTGATCTTGGCTCCTGCTTCGATCAGCTCATTCATGATATAAAGCGCTGGTGCTTCTCTGATATCGTCTGTATTTGGCTTAAATGCTAGCCCCCAGATTGCAATCGTTCTTCCACTAAGATCTCCACCAAAGTAGTTGATGATCTTTTGAGAAAGGATTGTTTTCTGAATTTTATTTACGGCCATTACAGATTTCAATATTTTGAAATCATAGTCATATTCTCCAGCAGTCTTAGCTAAGGCTTGTACATCCTTTGGGAAGCAACTTCCACCATAACCTACTCCTGGGAATAAAAATCTCTTTCCGATTCTACTATCGCTACCCATACCCATACGGACCATATCTACATTGGCAGAAACAGCTTCACATAAGTTGGCAATTTCATTCATGTATGAGATTCTGGTTGCTAAATATGAGTTAGCAGCATATTTTGTCATTTCAGCAGAACGCTCATCCATAAAGATGATTGGGTTCCCTTGTCTAACAAATGGATCGTAAAGCTGCTGCATTGCTGCTTTGGCTTTAGCTGATGAAGTACCTATTACTACACGATCTGGCTTCATGAAATCATCGACAGCAACTCCTTCTCTCAAGAACTCAGGATTTGACACTACATCAAATAAGTCTTCGCTAAGGTTAGCTGCAAGCTCACCGTGCACCTTCTCAGATGTTCCTACAGGCACAGTACTCTTGTCAATAATTACTTTATAATCCTTAATGATCAATGATAGATCTCTTGCTACACCCATGATGTAGGAAAGATCTGCCGAGCCATCTTCACCTGGAGGTGTAGGCAAGGCCAAAAAGATAATTGAAGCATCCTTTACAGCTTCTTCCAGGTTGGTTGTAAAGTGGAGTCTTCCTTGCTTAGTGTTTCTTTCGAAAAGTAACTCTAGACCAGGCTCAAAAATCGGCACAATGCCGTTTTTCATTTTTTCAACTTTAGCTGCATCAATATCAACGCATGTTACATGGTTTCCTGTTTCTGCGAAGCAGGTTCCTGTTACAAGTCCGACATATCCAGTTCCGACAACGGCTATATTCATGGATAGTAGTTTTAAATTTAATAATAATTTAATGTGATTTAATACTTATTAATTTGGCAGGAGTTAACAACTTATACATCTAAGATAATGAAATATTGCAAACAAAAGGCACAATATTTACTCCTACGCCTTGGTCATACCAAGTACATAATATAGAGTAAATATTGTGCCAAAAATTATTGTTATGTTTAACTAGCTGACTTAGTACAAATTAAATCGGTTGTCAGTGATGTCTGCACCATCTTTTAGTGCTTCCATAAGTGCTGTTCTAGCTAGTGTTTTTACCTTGTTTGATTGCAGTCTCTTAGTGCTTGCAAGGTCAGTACCACCTGAATTCTCTACTTTGTTAACCAATTGTACCACGTAAACACCATTTTGTCCATGTATTGGTGCTGATTTTTGATCAACAGATAGATTCATAAGTGCAGCGACTACTTTAGGTTCGTTTCCTAACTGTCTAATATTAGAAGAGCTAGCATTGATGCCTTGAAGATTATCAACAGAAGTACCATATTGGCTAGCCACCTCATTCAAATTTTTATTCCCAATAGAAGATGCTATAAATGCAGCTTTCTTTTCATTCATTACCAATGATGCAATAGAAGGCTTAACACTCTCTAAAGAAGGCATGCCTGCTGCTTGAACACTTTTAAGTGAAGCTACAACATATTTAGAGTCATAGTTTTCATAAGTAGCAGGATTACTATATCTGTAAATATAAAAGTCAGGTGAAAGATCATTGACGTTGGTGTCATTATCAAACGCCCAACGGATCATATCTCTTGATGAAGGATCCTGGCCTAATGCAGGAACGATGTAGTCGTTTCTTTTCAGACCTGCTGTAGATTCGATCTTCAGACCTGCTTGGCTTGCTATAAGTGTTGCAAAGTCATCTCCAGACTTGTGATCGTTTACAAACTCTTGTACTTTTTCACGAATCTCTTTTTGAGTCTTATCACTTGGCGTAATCGAACGAGTCAAGTATGCTACTTTGATACTCTCTTCATTAGTGTTGAATTTTTTATCATTAACTTTCACTAGGTGTATTCCAAACTGAGTAAGAACAGTGTTTACACTTCCTTTTTCAGCAGAGTAAAATACTAGATCATTGAATGGTTTTACCATTGCCCCTTGACCAAAGTATCCAAGATCTCCGCCTTTGTCAGCATTTGAACGATCTTGACTTACCTGTGCTGCTAAGTTTTCAAAACTAGCCCCATTACTCAATGCCGTCTTTACACTATCAATTCTCGTGAAAGCTGCCGCAAATGAATTAGGATCACTAGGATTAGCAGTGATTAAAATGTGCTGTGCTTTTACTGAATCAGCAATTAGTTTACGGTCAGATAATTTTGCCAGTCTATAGGTAGTACCTTCTATGTATGGTCCTACTACTGAACCAACTGGTAAACTAGCCATGTCATCTCTTATCTCTGGGGATAAAGAAGATCTCTTGACGTAAGCGTTATCCATAGATCCACCATTAGCAATCACATAAGTAGAGTCATTGGTAGATGTTCTGAATTGGTTGACCTTTCCGTTTAGGTCGTTGTATAGGCTTAGAGAATCCTCCTTTGAAGGAAAAACATTAAATGTAACATAGCTGATATTTCTAGTTTCTTCATCAGTCATGTATGTTGACTTGTTGTTTGCTAGGTAGGTATTGTAGTCCGCATCGGAAACAGTTACCTGAGTATCGTCAACATCACTAAAAGGAACTTTCACATAGTTGAAATCAAACAAGGTGTTGTTCTCCTTTCCAAATGATTCTGCCATCCAGTTAGGTGTGTACATACCTTGTGATACGAGTGCAGTATACTTCTCTTGCAAACGATTCTTTTTTACTTGAGCTACCAACTCTTCCATATAAGGCGTATTGATAGTTTCATCGTTGCTTTGCAATTTGTTTTTGATGTCTGTCAGGTTAGCCATATCAACCTGTCCAGTTTGCGGGTTTCTAAATACAGCTTGTACTACTGGACTAAGATTGTTACCAAAAACAATATCATTGAGTTCTTCCCTACCAATGTTAAGACCTAGGTTTTTGCCTTCCGTCTCAAGAATTGATTTTTCTAGGTAGTAGTTCCACAATTGATCTTTAAGACCAAAAGTTGATCCTGTAGCACCTCGGTAGAATACCTCTTCAGTCCTGCGAACTTTGTTATAATCTATTTCTTGACCGTTGATGGTTCCAAGCGTGTTGGTTGGTCTATTTCCTAATGCACCAGTGTTGCTATTGAACATGTCCATCATGATGAACGATGCCAAACCAATACCGATAAAAACTATCAAGATCCAACTTCTATTTCGAATACTGCTGATTAAAGCCATTATGTAGTAGTTTATTTAAATTATATTATTACTCAAAAAGTCTGCGAAGATACAACATATACCCAATAAATTCAAGCCCTGAAGGCGTCTATTCACCTGATTTGTGCTTGATTATGAGTGCATAAAGCTATCCCAAATGTATCGCTGCGGAATGGAGCTCATCATAAAAATCATCTCCATACTTTCGCTTGATAGCATCTTGTACGAAAATATATGCGGGTAGTTGCTCCTTCTTGCCAAGATCACAGGCTGCACTGCAAATATCCCACTTGTCGTAGTTCAGCGCTTCAAAGCCAATATTCTCGTCCTTACTGGCTCTCAATGGATAAAGATGACAGGAAATAGGCTTCTTAAAATCTATAATATTGTCATTATAGGCTTGCTCTATGCCACAATGTGCAATACCCAGTTCATCTTTAGTCATAAATGCACATGCCTTATTTTTTACCAATGAAGTTCCAAATTCTTTCGGCTCTTCATTATATACATATGCACCTTGTTTTTCGATCACTTCACGACCTTCATCAGTGAGATAGGACTTTATCTTAGGGTATATCTTGTCCAAGATGGCCTTTTCGTTTTCTTCAAGTGGCGCACCCCAGTCTCCTTCCCAACAACATGCTCCCTTGCAAGCACTTAAATTGCAGAGAAATTGTTTCTCAATTACGTCATCACTCACTAAGATGTCTTGAATTATTAGCATAAATGTATGTATATTAAGGGTTTAAACAAGAAATTCGATTCAGTATCTATGACTTAGATAAAACGTATTTCTTTTATATGATACGGGACTGCTTTGTTTGTCAAGTAATTAATAGCAATTTAGGTATTTATCCTTTTCAGTCGCTCATTTCTTATCAACTACAGAACAAAAAATCAACATTATTATTTCAATAGACTCAAAGTATGGTATTGGGACTTTTTTTACCTTGTATCTGTTAATTTTTGGAGATTTAGAATTTACAAACACATATGAAAAATATAATCCTGTGTCTAGCGGCACTAGCTTTCGCTTTCAGCTGTAGCTCCCCTGCTGGAGATAACTCAAAATCGGATAAAAAGTCCTTCAAAGGCCCGCTTTTTACTTTACTGGACTCAAAAGACACAGGTATTGATTTTGTCAATGTCAACAAGCAAGATGTAAATAGAAACATCTTTACTTATCATTATTATTTTAATGGAGGTGGAGTCGCAGTTGCTGATTTTGACAATGATGGATTACCCGATCTCTTTTTTACTGCCAATATGGGATCAGATAAGCTTTACCACAATAAAGGGGATCTCAAATTTGAAGACATAACAAAAACAGCTGGAGTTGATGGGTTTGGACACGGCATCAAAAACTCTTGGTCTACAGGCGTTACTGTCGCAGATGTTAACAACGATGGATTTTTAGACATCTACATTTGTAAGTCGGGTTTATTTCCAAAACCAATCGGACTAAAGAACCTACTCTACATCAATAATAAAAATCTAACCTTTACAGAAATGGGATCCAAGTTCGGTATAGATGACGAAGGTCATTCTACCCAAGCTGTATTTTTTGATTACGATCAAGATAGAGATTTGGATCTTTATGTGATGAATCACTCCGTTAGATTTGCAGAGAATATCTATACCTTAGAATCCATGTTGGAAAAGCCAGGATTTCAAGAGCAGCACTCTGGAAATTTTTACAAAAACGAAGGCGGCAAGTTTGTCAAAGTGACCGAAGAGGTTGGTTTGAAAAAATATGGTTTTGGTCTTGGAGTAGTAGCCAGTGATATCAATCATGATGGCTGGACAGATCTTTATGTAGCCAATGATTTTTCTCGCCCTGATGCCATGTACATCAATCAAAAAAATGGCACATTCAAAGATGAAATAAAAACACGTACTGGCCATATTTCTTATTACAGTATGGGTTGTGATATTGCCGATATTAATAATGATGGCTTGGTAGATATTCATGTGGTCGATATGGCTCCAGCCGACAATCTCCGATCCAAAACATTAATGCCATCTATGGATACTGATTTATTTTGGGCGCTACATGATAAGTATGGCCACCAATATCAATACATGTTCAATGCACTACAACTCAATCAAGGTGAAGGTAAGTTTAGTGAAATTGCAAAGCTTTCTGGCGTGCACAAAACGGATTGGTCATGGGCTACACTATTAGCGGATTATGATAACGATGGGCACAAAGATCTTTTCGTTTCCAATGGATATAAGCGCAATGCTATGGACAACGATTTCTCCAAAGAATTGGCAGCCATGAAGATGAAGTATCAAAATAATCCACCCAACAGTGTGAAGCAGCAATGGCTCAACAAGCCCCCATCATATAAACTCAAAAATCAGATCTATAAGAACAAAGGAAATTTGAAATTCGAAGCCAAAACACAAGAGTGGGGTATGGATATCAACTCCTTCTCTAATGGAGCAGCATATGCTGATTTGGATCTGGACGGCGATTTAGATTTGATTGTTAATAACATTGATGATCCCGCATTTGTATACCGAAACAATAGTACCGGTAACAACTATCTCCAAATAAAATTATCGGCAGGAAATCGTTACCTCCCATCTTTTTGCTGGAATGCAAAAGTGAAATTGTTTACTTCCAAGGGTATCCAATATCAAGAATTGAGTCCGACGAGAGGTTTCCAATCTGTTTGTGATCATACCCTTCACTTTGGCTTAGGGGATATAGAGCAGGTAGATAGAATAGAAGTGATATGGCCAGATGGTATTACACAGTTTGTCGAGAATATACCAGCCAACCAAATATTGAATATAGATAAAACCAAAGCACAGCAGACTCCTTTTGCAGACGATAAAGTGACCCCTATTTTTGCATCAGCGGATGACTTGGTTCAGCCACTATATACACACAAAGAAAATGAACACAATGACTTTATAGATGAACTTTTATTGCCGCACAAAAATTCTCAATTCGGACCATTTATTACCAAAGCAGATGCTAATGGAGATGGCTTAGAAGACTTTTATGTAGGTGGTGCATCAGGTCAAGCAGGGGCGTTATATGTGCAGACATCCTCTGGAAAATTCACTCCAAAAAACAACTCTGTTTTCACACAAGACAAAAAATGCGAAGACATGGAAAGCGCGTTTCTGGATGTAGATCAAGATGGAGACCTGGATCTGTATGTAGTGAGTGGCGGAAACGAATTTGCAGCCAATGATCCGGTTTACCGAGACCGATTATATATCAATGACGGGAAAGGTACTTTCACCAAAAAGAATATAAATATTCCGACAGCCAGTGGCTCATGTGTCACGAAGGGAGATTTTAATAAAGACGGCAAAATGGATCTTTTTGTAGGAGGTCGAATGCAGCCAAAGTCCTACCCAAAACCATCCAGTAGTTTTGTTTTGATTTCTGATGCTGGCACCTTAAAGCCAAATATATTTGCAGCACCACTCGACCAGTTAGGGATAGTGACTACAGCGATTAGTGCAGATATAGATCAAGATGGCGATTTGGATATCATGGTAGCAGGGGAGTGGGAGCCTATTCGCTGCTTGATCAACCAGGGAGATAAATTTACTATTCAGGCTCAGTCTGATTTGGACGACAAGCACGGTTGGTGGAATTCGCTCACAGCAGCAGATATAGACCAGGATGGGGATATGGACTTTATAGCTGGCAATTTGGGCATCAACTATAAATACAAAGCCACCAAAGAAGAACCATTTCACATCTACTTACATGATTTTGACAATTCTGGAAGCCAAGACATCGTGCTAGGCTACTACAATTCAGGAGTATGCTACCCACTTAGAGGTCGTGAATGTAGCTCCGAGCAAATGCCATTCATCAAAGAAAAATTTCCGACTTACCACGCTTTCGGATCTGCAGATCTCAAAGATGTATATGGAGATGCCCTAAACAAAGCCTATCACCGACAAGCCAACTACTTCAAAAGCGTGATTTTAAGGAATGATGGCGGTAATTTCAAGGTAGAGGCATTGCCAAACGAAGCACAAATAAGTAATATAAATACAGCTCTTGTGGAGGATTTTGACCAAGACAATAGCTTAGAAATTCTCATTGCCGGCAATTTATTCGCCTCAGAAGTAGAAACACCTCGCAATGATGCTGGAGTTGGTCTATTGCTTGACATTAACCAAGATGGATCAATTTTGCCTAAACCGATGGCCGAATCTGGTGTTTACCTCCCTGGAGATGTTAAAGATATTGAGCTGATAAAGGATGCAAAAGGAAACAATATTCTTATTGTAGCGAATAATAACCAAGCAGTCAAAGTCCTAAAACAGCCTAAAACCCTAAATTAGACAGATTTATTGGAGACTAGACTTCAAAAAATAAGCTGCACAAAGCTGTAAACACTTACATTTTCTCAGCTAAAATGCATAATTTTATACCCGAAAAGATTTTTATTTAACGCTTATAATAAGATGGAATTGAACGAGCACGGACACACTGAAAATTTAGACCCACTAAAAAACAAATTTCGCGAGATTGCTACGGCACTTCGTACTGACACTAGAGCTAAACTCAAAGAGTTTGGTGGACTTAAAGTGGATGAAGTTACCCTCAAGCAAGTATTTGGCGGTATGCGTGGTGTTAAGAGTATGATTTGGGAAACTTCTCAGCTTGACCCTATCGATGGTATCCGATTTAGAGGATATTCGATTCCAGAATTAAAAGAAAAACTACCAAGAGTAGAAGGCGGAAAAGAGCCATTACCAGAGGGTTTGTTTTGGTTGATGCTCGTAGGAGAGATTCCTACTGATGACGAAGTAGCTTGGTTGGCTAAGCAGTGGAAGCAAAGAAGCAATGTGCCTAAGCACGTATTCGAAGTATTGGATGCGTTTCCAGTTACCGCACACCCAATGACTCAATTTTCTGCAGCAATTATCGCTATGGGGACAGACTCTTGCTTTTCTCGCAGATATGCAGAAGGCATGAGCAAATCAGAATACTGGGATCCTACCTATGAGGATACTATGAATTTGATCGCAAGACTACCTAGAGTAGCGGCATACATATATAGACGTTCATATCACAACGGTGAGCACATCAGTCCAGACTTATCATTAGACTGGGCTGCCAACTTTGCGCACATGTTGGGCGTTTCAGACAATCCTGATTTCAAATCATTGATGCGTTTGTACCTTACGATCCATGCTGATCACGAAGGAGGTAATGCATCTGCACACGCAACACACTTGGTAGGATCTACTTTGAGTGATGCTTACTTTTCATTGGCAGGTGGTATGAATGCACTAGCAGGACCACTGCACGGATTAGCAAATCAGGAAGTGATCAAGTGGATCTTCAAGATGGTAGATGCACTAGGATCGACTAAGCCAACCAAAGAGCAAATCGCAGATTACGTAAATAGCACATTGGCAGCTGGTAAAGTTATACCAGGATACGGACACGCAGTATTGCGTCAGCCAGATCCTAGATTCACAGCACAAAAAGTATTTGCAGAAGAGTACATCAAAGATGACGACATCGTCAATATCGTATGGAAATTATTTGACGTAGTTCCAGACATCCTCGGTAGCCTAGGCAAAGTAAAGAACCCTTGGCCGAATGTAGATTCTCATTCAGGTGCACTACTAGTGCATTATGGTATGAGAGAGTACAGTTTCTACACCGTACTATTCGGTGTTTCTCGTGCGATGGGTGTATTGGCTAGTTTGACTTGGTCTCGAGCATTGGGTATGCCATTAGAGCGTCCAAAATCACTTACGATCAAGTGGGTCAACGAGTACCTAGCAGCACAAGAAGCAGCTACTACTGCAAAGTCATAGACTAAAAAATAAGTAAGACATATAAATTATTTGTTAGGAGGCTCCCACGATGTGTGAGCCTCCTTTCATTTCTGCCCGCCTCACACATCGCGGTCGGGTGATCCGTTTGTATTCGGATTGCATATACCTATTCAGGATATGTCTGGCTAGTATTCGCTCGGCCGCTCATCCGTCACCAGCCATTCCTTCATACATACCATTTGATAGTGAGATTAACACATATATTTTGGCCTCTTTCCCCAATCTCTGCGTTAAAAATACTCATGATAGCTAAGGCTATCATTCCGTTTTTTGCCTTGATATTGAAGAAATATGCTCAAAATATATTGC
>CALJVI010000104.1 GCA_937974575.1 uncultured Saprospiraceae bacterium
CTACACCTAGGGCATTCACATTTCGGACAACCGTCCCAATGTTAATTATCATATTTGGCTCTTCAAGCACTACAATAAGATTTTTGCACCTATGCTCTTTTATGGCGTCCGCTCTTTGACGAAGCGTACTTTTCTGTTTGATTTGTATTTCTTCACTCATAGATTCCAGTACTTCGTTTTACCTTTTTACAAGTCCATCATTGAAACTAAAGGTAGGATTTTTGACATAAAAACCATCGCTACTCCAACCCAACAACCCTCTCTCCAATACCCGCCGCAACCCGCCTAGAAACTCCATATTCTTCGAAGCGCTTGAGTAAGCCTGCTTTCAATGACTCCACCTCCTTAATAATTCCTGTAGGATTCTTCACTGTAAACTCTTCGGCAATCTTAAGCAAATCTGCGTGTGAAATTTTGCTCCGTTTACCATTTATAGACAACGCTCTATTGGGGTTCTTAAAATCTAATAAAGGATTGAGCGCAAAAGTAACATCGTAGGCTGGAGACAACTGCCAAGTATTTTTTTTCTTATTGTATATGAAGGAATGATTTTTTAGATGATCATCCGTATTTCCATAGATCACATTGAATACCATTCGCTTAAACAGTTCTTCTATTTGCACATGTGGTACTTTCAAAAAAGAACACAGTTTAAAAAGATTTTCATAAGACGATTCTTTTGCAGGCTTATAGTCCCAGCCTGTCAATCCTGTTGCGGTGAGGACATGTTGCTTTGCTCCATGCTGTCTATCAAAACGTAGGGTCGCAAAATGCTTGCCCTCGACGAGCTTGGAATCCATGACGCTGATGCCACAATCCTTCATGGCAAGATGATAGCAATATTCTATAATCTCTCTGGGGTAAGCGCCCTCTTCATCCATAGCTAGTTTGACCAAGTAGTGATGATAGTCCTCGGAGTATTCTAGATCACCGGGGATGATCTTTCCATTTTCTTTATTTTCGGAAATTAAAATCTTAGGTCTTGCGCCTCCAGCTGAGGTCCCGATTTTGAAAATATTTATGAGGGCCTTGCTGTTTAATTCACTTTCAGATTTTGATTTTTTTAGATCTAATACTTCCTTAAGGGTTTCTATAACTTCGCTTAAATCTATGTTTACTTTTTTGGGGAGCTTCTTAGCTGGGCTATATTCCAGGGCGCCCATTCCTCGATTAGCAACATAGGCCAATTGCTCTAAAACGGAAATACTGTTTTGTCCTTTATGATCTAGCCAAGCTTTGAAAATGATGGACCCGAACATATCAGGCAGCGAGTCTGCAAATTGAGGCGGAATTCCTTTGAAGGTTTCATTATCGAATTGACTAAACAATTGGACATGCGATGTTCTCTTAATAATTCCCGTGGCTGGAAAAATGTTTTGTAGATCATCTCTCTTTAGAAAGTCAGGGTTATACTGAAAGGAAGATCTTTTTTCATCTTCATTCATCCCTATCCTACCAATCTCTTCTCCAAACAGCTTTACGTTAATGATTTCATTGCTTGCCATTAGTATAGAGATTTAGCATTAAGAACTTGATCTTTGGCTTCGACAACCTTACCATTCAACTGTTCAAGTAAGTCTACTTCCTTTAATACTTTTAGGATGGTGTCAACTGTAAAGTTCTTTCCCAACTCTAAGTTCTGGATCGTAGTTCTGGAAACATCTAGTGATTTTGCCAATTGGGTTTGAGAAAGACCTCTTTGCTTTCTGATTGCTTTTACCAGCAATCCTATCTCATTTTTGACATCTTTTATTTCTACTGTGTTGAACATAAATTGACCATTATACTGATCAATATAATGCATTTTAGATCAAAATGCATGTTTTAATGGTCAATAGGCTACAAATCATCCCTGTTGATCAATATATAGGTCAAAAAATAACAATTTATCCCATTATGACCATTTTAATGGTCAAATATATCCAATATTCGAGCCCTACTACTTCGCATACTTAAACTCATTCCGCTGTACCCATTCTTCCGCACCGTCAAACTTAACGTCCTTTCTAATCACAAACTGGTTCTCGCTCACGGTATAAGTATATCTCATCATCGCTTTCTTATTGTCGTCCTTGCCCTTCTTTTGTGCCATGATCACAACTTGTCCATTTGGCAATACTTCTCTAGATACTACCTTGGCTTTATTCAAGTGAGTTCCTTTTTTTGAAAGCTTAAGCTTATCTGTATCGTTGGCTTCTGGCTCGTTTGGATACGTATTGTATAACAAGAGTTTGTTTGGATATCCCGTCATCTTCACTTCCAAATTTGCGGGCATGGTAAATGGCTTACCAGATCTGTAATCCAGATAGGTAATCGTTCCTGTCCAATTGCCAACAATCATTTTCAGGTCACTAGTCTTTACGGATGGAGCATCATCGTCTTGAGCGTAACCAATAGATGCGCATAGCAGAACCATCATTATAAAAGCAAATTTTAGAATGCAATTCATTTTTTTGATTTTAGATCGCTTGGTAAAAAGAACTTATTGGCTCATCACTTCACATTCTCTTCGATGTGCTTAATCAACTCTTTCACTTTTTTCTCTGTCATTAGATAAAAGTCATTTGTGAAATTTCTATTCCATTCTATCTTCCAAAGGTAGTGCATTAGTAAATTCTTTTCTTTTTTGGACAAGCCTATAGGTGGACTTAAGTCAACCAACCTTCCATCTTTATCAAAGACCATATACTCCGCTAACATTTCACTGATAGGTGTATGGTAAGTATCATAGAATTGGTTTTCAGAGTATGTTTCTTCTAGCTTTTCTAATGCTTCGTAATAAAAATCATAGAGCGTAATAATTTCTAATCGTAGAGAATCATTTTCAACCAACTCTAATCCTTTTGATTTCAAGGATTCATACCCTGACATATTTTGGATGGAAATCAAATCCCTTAATAATGATCTATATTTATAATCTATTGAATCTTTTTTAATAGGCTCCTCTCTCAAATAGGCTCTAAAGTAATTGCATGCACTTATTCCTCTCTTATGACCTATCTTATTTATATTAAAGTCTGTCAGGTCCAACTCCAATCCATTCTTGATTTCCAATAAGGTCTTTTCTGAGGACTCGTAACGATTTCGATCTTCATTCCATTTGGTCAATGCAAAAGCTAGAGTTACTCCTATGAATATCGTTAGAAATTCTAGTAAGTACTTTCTCCATTTGAGTTTTGATCTTTTCATCTATTCTTTTCTTCTCTGACTAAAATTAAACCTCCTCTCTAAGCCTACACTTTTCAAATACAGAGGTAAAGAAAAACTGGGCTATAATCTAAGATAGGAATTTTGCTGGAGAAGTGTTATAGAGATATGAAATACCCCTAATCTATATGCTGTCAAAAAATCGAAGTTTGGTCAAAATGGACAAGCGCTGCGAAATGGTGCTGCCTCTTGGCAGCAGTCCGCGCCTAGGATGGTGGGCAGGCAGGGACCGAGGCGAATGCCGAGTCATGTAGCATAGCGACTCCATTGCGCATTTTTCTGCGCAATGGAGATGGCCCCAAGAAAGCCCTATCCACAAAATATCGCTTATATAAAAAGAGCCCTGCGCTAAAGTGCACAAGGCTGTCTTTTATGATTTAATAGAACTATGGACTTACTTTGCGAGCTGCTTAATCTTAATACTAAACGCCGCAAATATCAATGTCATGATTGGGCTCAACCAATTGAAAATAGCGAAAACGAAATACTCTCCTACCCCCACGCCGAGCACCCCAGACTGGTAAGCGCCACAAGTATTCCACGGAATCAATACCGAAGTTACCGTTCCTGAATCCTCAAGAGTTCGACTTAAATTTTCTGGTGCAAGACCTTGATCTTCATATGCTTTCTTAAACATCTTACCTGGTACTACCAATGCTAGGTATTGATCAGATGCCGTAATATTTAATGCTAGACAACTGGCCACTGTACTGGCAAATAAACCAAAGGTTGTCTTGGCCATACTCAGTAGGGATCTTGTGATCCTAGCCAAGGCACCTATCCCGTCCATCACACCTCCAAATATCATGGCTGCGATGATCAGGTAAATAGTCCATAACATCCCTGACATCCCTTTACCCGCCAATAAGTCTGGCAACTTTTCTTTTAGCTTTTCCGGAAGGTCAGAACTTGCTACAAAATCGGGAAGGCTCAACTGTGTCCCTGTAAACAAACTACTTATCGTCGCACTGACATACTCCCCAATGCCCAGCTCACTCACTCCAGTCAACTCTTTGATAACCTGCGGCTGAAAGATGATAGTAAACAACGCGCCGAGTAGGGCTCCTATACTCAAAGCCACCAGTGGCTTGACCTTCATCATAATAATCGCTACCACGATTACTGGCACTGCAAACAACCAAGGCGAAATATTGAACTTGTCCAATAGCATATCATTGATCACCGTGTTTTCACTAAGCTGACCACTTGACTCCGCAGTAAAACCAATGACAATAAATATAAGCAAGGTGATAATAATGGATGGTACGGTAGTCCAAGCCATGTATCTGATGTGGCTAAATAACTCTCCACCCGCCATCGCTGGTGCAAGATTAGTCGTATCGCTCAATGGCGACATCTTATCTCCAAAGTATGCGCCAGAGATGATAGCTCCTGCTGCCATACCTGGCGAAACACCCATAGCGCCGGCTATCCCTATCAGTGCTATTCCGACTGTCGCAGTGGTCGTCCATGAGCTACCCGTTGCCAAAGATATAATGGTACAGATCAAAACAGAGGCAGCGAGAAAAATAGTAGGATTGAGGATTTGCATACCATAATATACCATAGCAGGGACTATCCCGCTCATCATCCATGTGCCCGCGAGCGCTCCTACCAGTAACAAAATCATCAATGGAGTAATGACACTTTTTAAGTTTTCCCAGACCTCCTGTACCATGGTCGTTAGGCTTACTTTATTGAATAAGCCAACTACAGCAGCAACACCGCCAGCCATCAGGAGGATATAGTGGTTGGAGTAATCTCCGAGCCAGCCTCCGTCTTGCCATACTATATTGTAAGCGAGCAAGACGATCAGAAAGAAAACCGGGATCAGGGCTTCTAGCAAACTCAGTTCTTTGTTTTCTTGTATATTTTGGTCCATCATCAATATCTATTCTATTCCTAAAGATATTGAATAGATGCTAAAAACAAAGTGTATTGGGATAGAATGAGCATTTATGACAATAGTAGATTTTCTTACTGGAAGAATACAGGCATATCCATGCATGAATTTAAGCAACACCGACAGTATTCACCCCTTTGGCTTGGTATAATTATCTATGGTTTTATTCAGAATCGAAATCAACCTTCGCTTAAATCGTGTAGGCTTCAAGACCTTTATGGCATCACCAAACCCTAGGAAAAGTCGCTCTATCTCATAATTGTGGTGTACCCTGATTTGCAACTGCACACTTCCATCCTCATGCTCAGCAATCAATTGCTGCGAATGATGAAAAGGCTTGCTGATCACATATGGGGCATTCTGCTTTTTTACCTCAAAGAGAATATCGATAATAGAATTGTCATTCAGCACCGTCACTCCATAAGTGTTATAGTAGAACTTATCTGCATCAAAGCGCTTATTCTTGTCATAAACCCTATTCAGATCAAAGTCGATTTTCTGAATCCTATCCAAAGCTAAGGTTTGTATTTTGTAGCTGCCATCATGACAACCCACCACAAACCATCTATTGTTGAACTCCTTCAATAAGTATCCATGAAAAATGATCTCATTGGCCCTTATCGCCTTGTAAGACTGGTACCTGATTTTCAGAACAATCCTTTTCAAAATCGCTTGATACAAAGTATCTAAATGATTCAGACCACGCAGCTCATCGTTTTTTTCCATATAGATAATGGGCGCCTTATCGTCCGACTCCCGATATATCTTATCCTCCAACTTTTGAATCACACCATTCAATTCTGAAAAAAGCGAGATATCCTTGAACTGGCTCAGCACTTCCATCGACTCGGTGAGGATATCCATATCCAATTGTGTGAGTGGTATATCCGTGATAGAGTAGCCCGCCTCCTCATACTTATAGTACTTACGATCATAGACCATGATAGGCGCATTATAGCCCAGCTTATTGCTTCGCATCAACTGTATATCCAACTGGACGGTACGCTTACTTACCAAAGTCTCTTTCCCTTCATACTCGTACAATGCATCAGAGCAAGCGTCAATGAGATCCGCGAGCGTCCATTGTCTAGACTGATTCTGCAAACATTTATCTATAGTTCTATAGCGAATAAGTGCATTCTTATTGGTAGCCATATCTTCGTTTTAGATAAAATTAAAGAAAATATTTAACTGCGCAAATTAGTTGCGCAGTAGCCTTCTATATTTGTTGAAAATTAACAATAATGATTATTACAGGAAAAGAATTGATCGCCATGGGATATCGCCCAGGCAAATGGTTTAGCGAAGTGCTTCGACACTTACAAGAGGTAGAAATGACATCAGAGGAACTAAAGACATACCTAGATGCAAAGCAACCTGCCATCATATATCCGCATGAAGAAGGCTTGCCATACTTCAAAAATATCAAGGCGGACAGCGAGATTGAAAATGACAATATCGCAAAAGTGTTTGCGACTATGGATGAATTGATGAAGACACCCACCATCGTTAGCGGAGCGGTGATGCCTGACGCCTGCCCTACAGGAGGGACGGGTCAGATCCCCGTGGGTGGTGTGGTGGCTGCTAAGAATGCCATTCATCCTGCTATGCATTCAGCCGATGTATGCTGCTCCGTGATGATGACTTCATTCGGACATATCGATCCAAAGATCGTGCTGGATGCAGCGCACAGCATTACGCATTTTGGTCCCGGAGGTAGAGACGATCAGTTCCCTTTGCCTGACGAACTCATGGAGCGTATCAAAGGCAATGTATACTTAAATTCGCAACGAAGCATCTCCAAGGCGAAGTCGCATTTGGGAACACAGGGAGATGGCAACCACTTTTTGTTTGTCGGCAAGTCCGAAGAAACTGGCGAAACCATCATGGTCACGCATCACGGATCTAGAGGCTTTGGTGCCTTGCTATTTGATAAAGGTATGCGAGTGGCAGAGAATTTCAGAACCGCCATCTCGCCAGGTACTTTAGCCAAGAATGCATGGATCCCCTACGATCAGGAAGAAGGTGTCAATTACTGGGAGGCCTTACAGATCGTCAGAGCTTGGACCAAGTTGAATCACGAGGTGCTACACGAAGCGACTTGTGCTAAGATTGACATCCAGCCGGTACAGCGTTTTTGGAATGAACACAACTTTGTCTTCAAAGATGGAGATACTTTTTATCACGCTAAGGGAGCGACTCCATTGCTGGACAAGTTCGTACCTGACTCTACCAATGGTCTCCGATTGGTTCCACTCAATATGAGCGAACCCGTCTTGATCGTCAAAGGTACTGCTACCGAAAACAACTTGGGCTTCGCACCTCATGGCGCAGGTCGCAACATGAGTCGATCTCAACACAAGCGCAACCAAGCGGATCGAACCATCGAAGAGATCTTTGCAGAAGAAACGGAGGGATTAGATATTCGTTTCTACTCCAATCATATTGA
>CALJVI010000105.1 GCA_937974575.1 uncultured Saprospiraceae bacterium
AAAGAGGAAACTGTAGAAGCTAAAGTAGAGGAAGAGGTTGCGGTAGTAGAGAAGAAAGAAGCTCCAAAACAACATCCTAAAAGGGAGCAGAGAGGTGGCAGAGATGATAAGCATCGCAAAAACGATCGTAGAGATAACGATAACAGAGGCAATAGAAATAAAAATGATCGCAGAGATAACGATAGATCTCAACAGCAAAAGCCAAAATTTGACTTAGAGCTGGATGGCATCATCGAAGGAGAAGGTATCTTAGAAATGATGCCTGATGGGTATGGGTTTTTGAGATCTTCAGATTATAACTACCTGACTTCACCAGATGATATATATGTATCCCCTTCGCAGGTCAAGTTGTTTGGCCTCAAGACTGGAGATACTGTCAGTGGAGCTATTCGCCCACCAAAGGAGGGAGAGAAGTACTTCGCATTATTGAAAGTAGCAAAGATCAATGGTTTAGATCCTAAGGACATTAGAGAGCGTGTACCATTTGATTATTTGACTCCTTTATTTCCAGATGAAAAATTTACTTTGACTTCGCATCCTGAAGGAAAAGATTTTGGAAACAGAACCATCGATTTATTTACTCCTATCGGAAAGGGACAAAGAGGATTGATCGTAGCACAACCCAAAACGGGTAAAACTTGGTTGCTCCAAGATGTAGCCAATGCGATTGCAAAAAATCATCCGGAGTCATACCTTATCGTTCTGCTCGTAGATGAGCGTCCTGAAGAGGTAACAGATATGAAGCGTAACGTAAAAGGAGAAGTGATTGCTTCTACTTTTGATGAGCCTGCTGAAAATCACGTACGTGTAGCCAATATCGTTTTGGAAAAAGCAAAGCGTCTCGTGGAATGTAGACATGATGTAGTGATCCTTTTGGATTCCATCACTCGTCTTGCACGGGCATACAATACAGTAGCTCCAGCTAGTGGTAAAGTATTATCAGGTGGTGTGGAAGCAAACGCTTTGCACAAGCCGAAGAAATTTTTTGGTGCAGCTAGAAATATAGAAAACGGTGGTTCTCTGACTATCCTTGCTACAGCCTTGATTGATACGGGATCCAAGATGGACGGTGTTATCTTTGAAGAGTTTAAAGGTACTGGTAATATGGAGCTCCAGTTGGATCGTACTCTTGCCAATAAGCGTATGTACCCAGCTATAGATCTTACCAAGTCTAGTACTCGTAGAGATGATCTCCTTATAGAAAAAGATATCTTACTGAGAATGCACATGTTGAGAAAGCAGCTTACAGATATGAAGCCAGATGAGGCGATGAATTTCCTCTCTAAGCATATGCGTCCAACGACCAGTAATGAAGAGTTCCTAAGTTCTATGAACGGATAGGAATCCAAAAAAATCGTAAAAAAAATAGGCACATGATTTTTCATGTGCCTATTTTTTTGCAATCGAAGAGGATCTACTTATTCAAATATACACTTCCATTCAAGCGCTCAATATCACCAGAGCGAATATTCAAAAACTGAATATTGTAAATATACATACCATCCAAAGTTCTGTTTTTGTGCTTTCCGTCCCAGGGACTAAGACCATCATGTAAGAGCGCACCCCAACGATTGTAAATTCGGAAACTGACCAATTCGTAATTGATACCCATTGGATAGAGATCGTCGTTGAAGCCATCTGCATTTGGGGAAAAAACATTGGGCATGTATATCTGAGGTTCGCAAGGTTCAAAAGTAACGAAGATATCATCCACATAGTCACACCCATCTAAGGTGGCCGTCAAGGTGTAGAGACCATCCTTGTTGGCCAATCGCTCCGCAGAGGTAGGACCATCATTCCATTTGTAGTCCGTCCCTTCTTTGATGACATCAGCAGCCAAGGGAAATCGTCTAAACTCACATACCGTAGTATCTGGACCCAGACTGAAAGCAACATCGCTATAGTCAAACGGGACAGCTTCTAGACTATAAGAAGCGGTGCAGCTGCCATCAAATAATTCCACAGTATAGATACCAGGAGTATCAATCTTTTTGATCGGGTTTGAAGATTGGTCATCTAGCCAGAGGTAAGAGACAAAACCAGGTCTATTGGCATTGACAGTTTCTATTTCATCTTGACACAAGATCAAGGTCTCCTCTGTAAAAGCAAAAGGCAAGGCTACAGAGATTTGTGTCTGTTGCTCAAATGTAGAAACGCAGTTTTTGTATTCTACTTCCTGTATGATCGTGTATATACCGCTGTCTTGAAAAGAAATAGGTACACCAGGAGAAAGATCTGCCAAGGGGAAGATCGCATCCTCCGGGCCACCAGTGATGGTCCATCTTACAGCGTCGGCACCTTGATTATTGGTATTACTGATGAATATATTTTGATTGACACAGGCAGTCGAATCTAGGTCAAATATAGGAGAAGGGGCACCATCCTGTTCGCCACAAAAGTCTTCTGTACTCTTATTGGTGTTCATCAATGAAAGCACAATAGGATTGCTACTACTGCTCGCACTGCCCACAGCCAACGCCAGGTCCCTTTTGAAAGAAGTAAAGGGTCTGCCCACTAGACATGCGCTAGGTAGAATGCAGTTGCTGGTATTGCCATCTAGTGGCATCTGTCTGATGATGCTAGATTTCAATGCCGTAGTCCAGATATGAGACATGACCAATATTTGCCCATCAGCATGAATTACTTTTTCATAAAAAGGGCGGCCACTGTATTTGCTTTCGATCAATTTGGCCCAGATGAGACTGCCATCCATATCGAAGCGGGCGAGCGTCTCGCTGCGACTTCTGTTGTCATAGGCATATAGCACAAATGATTCCTCATCGATCTTGCTCATGTTTTCTATCTGCCCTTCTATTTCAAAGTCAAATTCCTTGGCCCAGACAATGTCGAGATTGCTATCCACTTTCATCAGACCCAGTTGATTGCTGGTTGCATGTTTTACTTTCATGATATAGTCATTTCCATCGGAGATGACACTGTGGATTTGCACACTGTCATAGGCAGCACTGATGATTTCGGAGCCATTGGCATCCATGATGGACAGCAAGCCTTCGGTATCATTGGTGTCTGTGGTATAATGACCTATCAGTGCAAGCTGATTGTCGTTGACAGAAATAATAGTCGAAAAATTTATTTTCAAATCCAAGATGTAAGACTTAGTCCATAAAGAAGCACCAGCGGTACTATACTTACTGAGGAGGTGAGCCTGTTGCGTATCGTTTATTTTTTTGCTTTGCACGTAGAAGTTGTTCCCGTCAGCTGCAATTAGATTGAGCTCTGTATTGAACTTGTCAAACCCAGCCAGGTCCACACTTATTTTTTGACTCCATATCGATAAGCCAGCAGCCGAGATGCGTGCCAGCCCAAGTTGAAGGTTTTCATTGGTCTCATCTATCGAAAAAAGAACGATCACATCTCCATTAGGGAGTGCGAGGGTTTTATGTATTTCGGTCAGCGTATTGGCTATAGAAAAATTCTTTGACCACAGTACAGTTCCTTGTGCATCCAGTTTGTTGATGATGTCTAGACTGATGATCTCATCTACACTAGCATCGTAGGCAAAGGTCGTATAGCCACCCAGATACATATTGCCCTCCTGGTCACGGCTGATATCATTTGCTACATTAAAATCGGTGAATGCTTTTTGAAATTCCTGTCCACTCAGCCAACTGGAGCAAAGCAGAAAAAAGAAGATATATAAATGTGCATTAGTTGTCATACTCGTTATAGCTTTTCTTGCTAGATCAATATTAATACATATGGAGTATTAATGGGTGCCTAGTTTCGTATTATAACCACTAGTTAGCAAAATTAGTGCGCTTGATTTGGCTTTAATAGGGTAATTATTCAGCATTCTCAATTCTTATAGCTTCACTTTATGCTATAGACATTGCTCTAGTCTATCTAAAACCTTATTTTTGCATTGTTCAACGGATAAATTACAATTGTCAAAAGAATTATGAAATTACACAATCGCGTCAACGGCGAAGAGCTGAAGCAGCGCATGCTCGATAGTAAAGAGCCACGCACCACACTTTCCTTTTATAGGTATTACCATCTTGGAAATCCACAGATTTTTAGAGATCATCTATATCTTCATTGGTCTGAGCTAGAAGTATTTGGTCGCATATACGTGGCCAATGAGGGGATCAATGGACAGCTGTCCGTACCCACTGCAAAATTTGACGCCTTCAAGCGACAGCTGCAAGACATCACCTTCATGCGAGACATGCGACTCAATATTGCGATCGAAGATGACGGCAAATCTTTCTTCAAACTTAAGATCCTAGTTCGAGAAAAAATCCTGGCAGATGGCCTAGATGATACGAGCTTCGATGT
>CALJVI010000106.1 GCA_937974575.1 uncultured Saprospiraceae bacterium
AAGTGTCAATTGATGTCTATCCAAATCCTAGTGTTGACTATGTAAAGGTAGAAACTTCCTTGGGTGGAGAGATAACAGGAAACCTGGTTGATCTTTCCGGAAGAGTGTTGCAGACCCAAGTCAGTGATTTTGGGACCTTAGAATTTAATCTTAACATGGACCCAAGTGGTATTTATTATATTAATATCTTCAATGGGAATGAATTTTATGCGTCCGAAAAAGTGATCAAGCAATAGGTTTGTTACAACGTAAAAGTATTTACTGTTTGAAATGCCCATCCATTGCGGAAGTCAACAATAATTTAAAAATACTAATTTAGTAAGCCGATGTATATTCCATCGATTCACTATGCTCGTCAAAAATAGCCGTTCAAATACGCAGGACTGTTGCATGGATATTTGCCTTGTTGCTTAAGTTGAAAAAAAAACAAGAGAATAAAATTCTGTTAAATAAAATAAAAGCATAGAGGAGCGTATGGAATGACCTTACCTACTCACCACAAACTTCTTAGTCTGAATTCCATCCTTAGTTTGGACATGCAACATGTAAATACCATTGGCTAAAGTTGATATGTCAAAGCTTTCTTTCAGATTCTCTAGATTACTGTAGTTTTTTGTTAATATATTTTGACCTGTAATACTAAGTATGGAAACCTCCATGTCAGTAGCGTTATTACTTAATACCTCAACTGATATTTCTGACTGAGCAGGGTTTGGCGATATAGATAAGTTGGTATTTTGATCAATTTTAGAAGTAGATGATGATCCAATTTCTTCATAGCCTAGTCTTATGATGGGAACATTATTTTCACCAAATACTTTTTCATTATATCCTATTACAGGTATAGGGATAATTCTAAATGAAGTCTGATTTCCTATTGAATAGCCAAAAGTGTATCTCATCTTACTAGGATCCCCATTCGCATTTTCTCGAGCTACAGAATTAGTTAAAGAATAGTCAATTTGATTGTTACAAGCGATTTGGGTAAATCCTGGACCAAACATATCGCCTAAAAAATATTTGGATTTAATAGATGCCATATAGTTTGTATTTGCTTCTATGTTAAGATTGTTATCGTCTCCTTGAAGAGGGTTTAAGGACACTGTAACTAAGTTAGTTTCATTTCCAGACACAATGTACGGTGTTTCACTTAGAAGGGTTATTTCAGATTTATCGTCTTTATAAAGTATGCTGTCCAAATTTAGATCTTGAATTTTATAAAGTCGAATTTGTAAGGTGTCGTTAATGAAGTTAGAGGGTTCAAATAGCTTGAAGGAAATTTTATTGAATCTAAGTGGTGTTCCTGTTATTGTGTTAGCGTTTGGAGCAAAAAAGATATTTCCTAATTCCCATTCCCCTATGGGTTCAGAAAGCCAGTCACCAGCTCCAGGTATTCCTATGATACCTGTGACTTCACCATTTTCTTTTCGGAACTCCATTTCGTCTACCAGATCAACTTTAAATGAAGCAGTATCATCATCGGGTTCATTGTCCTCATCAGAAAAAGTAGTATAGGTGAAAGTATAAGAGTTGACCTCAGGCTCGGGAATGAATGGGGGGATCAGATATTGATTGCCTGTCCGTTCGTCTGCGTTCAAATCATCGATTGCCACGGATTCACTTAAAATTTCACTTCCGTTTGAATTTGTCCCTTCAATTTTGATTCCGACATTTGTCTGTATTTCGCATCCAGAATTGGTAACATTATTGTGAAAATTGATTGGATCTATTTGGTAAATAGACATTGGGATAATCGTCGCCTGAGAGATCAAAGTCTCATCACTTGTAAGATTTAAAGTACTAGCTTCGATAATCTTCACCTCGTCTATAAGCCAAGCATAGTAGTCTCCTTTGAAGCCAAATCTTATTTTTACATCTGGATTTCCTTCTGCCCCATACAATGGAATACTGCGGGGCGCTACTCTTTCAGGACCATTGATGATATACCGTCCACCATAGTTTATGGATACGTCAATAGAATTAATCCGTGGGCTAGGTGGAATCCAGTTTTGCCCTCCGTCTATGCTGTACTCTACAGTAGGGCCAAGATGCGAAATATCGCTCCCATGGAGTCCTCTAAAGAGCTCTGTCCAACTGAGATTTACACAAGCTTCATTCGATAAATCTATGGATGGGGAAACAAGGTAGGCCTCCATTTTTGGATATGGTGGAATTGACAAAGCATTTGGATTCTTATTGTTTACATACCAACCAGAAGGGAAGCCAACTATGCCACTTTCTTGACAAATATCCCCAGGCCTTTGAATACAATGTTTTCCTCCGAAGGGATTTGGAATACATCCAGTCTCGGACCAAATCCAATCAGCGGGTAGATATTCTTGAGCCATTAGACAAAAGAATTCAGTAAGTGGCATATTTGTCCATCCATTCAGTCCAGTATCAAAATTTTCTTCATAAATAACTCTAGGCATAGGTTCATTGTCAGGAATATCAGGCGGTGTTGCATATGCGCATATAGAGAAAGTACCCGAATTGGTAGTTAGTTCTGGAGCAGACCAAAGTCTGATTAAGTAAATAGAATTGGGTTCTGTACATGAAGCAAAAAGTTTGATAATCCTCCTGCCAGGATCATCCGAAAAACAATCTATTGGTTCAGAAGTAGAGCTACAATCATTAAAGTATAAGGCTAGACCATGCTCTGTCAACTCAGTACCACTATCTGGATCAAGACGCACTTCTATAGTTACACCATTAGGGGGCAGCTCATTTCCTATTTCGATACTATACCACACATCGTCTGAATACCAAGAGCCTGAGCATACTTCGGGCCCTTCTATGTCGATAGCGTTTTGGGTGTTGCGTGTATCTCCTATGATGGGCACACATGATGCGGAATCAATGGCGATCAATAGGGGTGTTGCGCTGCTGCAATCATCATTGGATGGTTGAGCAATACCGCTTATGAGGCTTGCCATGCAGCATGTAAGAATGAGATAGAATTTTAGATTGAAGAGCGTTGTCATACACCTATTTTTTTGTTTTGAAAATGTACCAGATTCTGCTCATGGGTTAGACGAGTATGGAATCTTGCCTAAGATAAAAAAAATAGGTGCTAAGCCTGCCATATATTTTCCAAATTCTTCATTTTGCTATTAGATTACATTTTAATTTAATTCGTCCGTTGAAGTTTTCCAGCTTGAGGTAATATGCGTAGTTGCGTATACGCAAAGAGATGCAGTGCTATTGGGCAATCCGGAGTAAATCCACCAATATCTATTTTGAAGGGGTCATAACTAGATTTTTTTCAGCTGCAATGCAGCGTTTTTGATGATAGTGTACTCTTTATAGTAATGGACCCTATAAATCTCCTAAGTATGACCATCTAGTTTGGTCAGTTATAATCGCATTAACACAAATTTTTAGATAATT
>CALJVI010000107.1 GCA_937974575.1 uncultured Saprospiraceae bacterium
TTGGGTTAGAGACCTACTTGGTGACACACCCATACAAGGACGAGAAAAACCAAGTAGTATGTCAGCAAATACCCAGACGACAACTTATACAAAATATGTGAGTGGAGACGTATTCTACAATAAGGTAGGTCCCAATACAGACAGCTACTTTTTTGAAAGTGCTTCACTGGGCTATAATGATGTGCTCAACTTTATGGAGTACATCGTAGCTTGTCAAAATAGATTTTGCAAAGCAACTGATGATCACAGTAAGGCGATATTTAAACCCATCAAAAACATTTATGGTGAACTCGTCCGTGTAGATTGTACGACCCCATTAGCGATCACTGCCAAGCAGCAACGCGGAAAAATGGTGGTCAAATTGGAAACATGTTTGTAAAATTAAAGCATGATATATCATATGTTGTGGACTTGCATGTAAGTCCATATCATATTTTTTTAATCCTAGTAGTATTTCCAATAAGATCAACCTTTTACCCGGCAGGGAGCACAGTCACCCCAAGAGATATGGCCGTCAGCGGTTTTAGTGACGACTTGAAAAACATAAATGTTAAGTCCATTAATGTATAAAATAGCAGAAGGTTAAAACGCTGTCACTAAAAATAGAGGAGACTAGGATAGCAGGCCATATCCAACTTGAGTAGCTAAGAATAGAAAATGACCTTAAGCATACTTGAAAAGCTAGACATAAAAGCGTGACCTTGCGACCAGCCTAGACCTTTGTTTCTTTGCGGCAATGGCAAAGAAAGAGAGAGAGTTGAAAGTGTGAGAAGATTTTAGGGGCCTATTAATAATTTAGTACAAATAATATCCCTTATCTTGAGCCAACATAACCATACTCTTTGCAAATACTAAAATTCATATCAATCCTAACCCTTTGCCTTTGCACCACCATCAGCAAAGCACAACAGTACAATTTTATCCAGTACAATGTACAAGAAGGATTACCCAATGCAAAAGTATCAGCACTATACCAAGACAACCAAGCATATCTCTGGATCGCAACGCAAGGAGGAGGAGCCAGTAAATTTGATGGCGAAGAATTTAAAACCTATTCTACAAAAGACGGCCTCCCATCCAACTTTGTCAACACCATATACGAAGACAGCAATCAAACAATATGGCTAGGAACCCAAAAAGGGCTGACCGAAATTCATCAACAAGAATTAGAAAAATCGCATTTAGCAGATAGATCGATTTATACCATAGCATTTAAAAATGACAGTACCCTCTGGATAGGAACAGATAAAGGACTGTATAGCCTCAATACCAACGCACAAAAAGAAAATAAACAAAGACTACATCCAAAGCTCAACATTGCCCAAGTGAATGACCTGCTTCAAGTCGGTCGCGAATTATGGGTAGCGACGTCCAAAGGTCTATTCATAGTAAAAGGAGACAAAGCCACAGCTTATAGTCTGCCAGAAGGTTTACTAAGTGACAATATTCAATCCCTTACCAAAGACAAAAAAGGTAGAGTATGGATAAGTCAACTGAATGGCGGCATATCCTGTATGCTCGCTAAATCAAAAAGAATAGTCCAATCCTTTACAGATAGTAATATCAGGAATGCACAAAATATATACCTAGACAAACAAGACGATATATGGGTAGGGACCATGGATAAAGGAATACAAATACTTCGTCAAGACCAACAAGAATGGAATAGCATTTCTGAAGCACAAGGGCTATCGAATAATAATGTCCAATCTATCCTATCGGATAGCTGGGGCAATATTTGGATCGGTACAAAAGGGGGAGGAGTCAATAAATTTTTAGGACAATACTTCAGTCATTTTAATAGTGATACAGGCCTCAATGGAAATCGAATTTATGCTGTCAAGGAAGATCGAAAAGGTACAATCTGGTTGTCAGTGGATGACAAGGGTGTCAGCTCGATAGATTCTATGGGCATACACACAGACGTGGATGAAGACTATATCACTTCCAAGTGCAACCACATTATGGAAGATGCTCTTGGACGATTATGGATGAGTACCGATGGAGGAGGATTGGTGATGAAAGACAGTACTGAGTATTGGGTATTTAATGAATTGGACGGCCTGCCTAGCAGTTGGATTAAGACGACGGCTCAAGATACAGCAGGCAATATTTGGGTAGGAACTTATGCGGATGGATTAGGTAGGATTGTCTCTGCCGATAGCATGGGTATCAAGGTGGAGCTTTATAGTACCAGCTCAGGATTGCCAGATCCGTTTATCACAGTATTGCAAAATGACCGATCTGGAAAAGTATGGTTCGGTACCAAACATGGCGGGCTGGGATATATCGATCAGCAAACCATAGTGACGCTGAGCACCAATAGTGCAATACCCAATGCAGAAATCAGATCTTTGGCCTTTGACCAAAATGATCAGTTATGGATAGGTGTTGCAGGTTATGGCTTGTATCATAGTACTACCACATCGGAACAATATAAATTCAAAAAATTTAAAAACAACTCTTCCTTAAAGACGGCAAATATCTATCAACTTATATTTGACCAAGAAGATAATCTTTGGGTAGGTACAGAGCTTGGATTAGATAAGCTTATATTTAAACAAGGCGAGTATCAAAGCACACAGCACTTCGGAACAAACGAAGGATACATAGGTATCGAATCTACGCACAATGCTGTGACGCTAGATCAAAATGGACATCTTTGGTTCGGTACTCGCAATGGGCTCAGCAAGCACAAGCCGGGCAATACACAGCTCAAAACAGCGCCTCCTAAAATCCATTTCACAGGCGTGAGTTTAATGTATGAACCAATCCAAAAGACAGACAAAGCACACTACTTAGTAGTGGGTGATTCTCTGCGCAAAGGCAGCACATTCAAGCATCATCAAAACAATATCGGATTTGGATTTCGAGCGATCAATCTCGATTATCCAGATGATCTGTTTTACAGTTGGAAGCTAGACGGCTTTGATGATTCTTGGTCTCCGATGACCACTGCCGAATCGGCAAACTTCACCAACCTTTCACCAGGCAAATATCGTTTCCTAGTTAAAGCCTCAAACAGGGCAGGTCTGGAAAGCAAGGTGATCGGTTCTACTTTTGAAATCCATCCTGCCATCTGGCAATCCATTTGGTTCCAGCTGACTGCACTGATAGTATTGTGCTTAATTACTTTTCTGCTTTTTCAAAATAGAATTAACAAAGTGCGCAAAAGAGAAGCTACCCGCCGTGCTCAGTTAGAACTAGAAAACGAACTGCTAGGCCTAGAACAAAAAGCATTGCAGCTACAAATGAATCCGCATTTTATTTTCAATGCACTCAATAGTATTCAGTCTGTCGTTGTAAATCAAAAGACAGATGTCGCTCGTGACCAAATTCAAAATTTTGCAGGACTTATGCGTGGTATTTTAACCAGTTCTAGAAAAACTAGTATCACTCTACAAGAAGAGTTTAGCACCATAGATAAGTACCTCAAACTAGAACAGTTTTGTCAGCCCAAGGCATTCGATTTTGAGATCAAACTTCCGCAAGAATACGATCCGGAGGAGATTGAAATTCTACCCATGTTGATTCAGCCCTTTGTGGAGAATGCCGTTTTTCATGGCGTATCGCATTTAGAAGAAAGAGGACTCATCAAAGTACTCTTCGAAATAAAGAATGAACTTTTATCTTGCACGATATCTGATAATGGGGTAGGTCGCCAAAAGTCAGCTTCCATGAAAAAGAATACTGCAGGCCATCAGTCCACAGCGATTGCAGTTACCCAAAAGCGACTAGAAAGTCTACGTGGAAAACAAAACTACAAAGCCTTCCAAGTCGACGATATCCGTAACGAAGCTGGCGAAGTACGAGGAACAAAAGTATCTTTACAAATGCCATTAAAATTGACCTTTTAAAAGCAAAAAAAATTGAAGAAAATCACCGCTGTTATTATAGACGATATGTTGGATGCCCGTGAGGTACTTGCAAGTGACCTGTCTGCACACTGCCCTGAAGTAGATATTATAGGGACAGCGGATTCCGTGGTCGCAGGCGCAAAGCTTTTACGTAAAGTCAATCCTGATCTTATTTTTCTAGACATTCTGATGGGCGACGGTACAGGCTTCGATCTGTTAGATATTTTTCCAGATATGGATGCCAAGTTGATTTTTATTACAGCGACCGATGAGTTTGCCATCAAGGCATTTCGTTTTGCAGCCATCGATTATTTACTCAAGCCACTCAATACCACACAACTCAAAGAAGCCGTCCAAAAAGCAACGGAGCAAATAACGACCTCTCCTGAAAGCATCACCCTCCTCAAAGAGACGATCAACAACCCTGGCCAACTCCCGACCCGCATCTCTCTGCATGCGCAAGACAAGATATCCGTAGTACCAATCGACCAAATCGTCCGCTGCGAATCAGATGGCAATAACACCAAGTTCATTCTTGCCGACGGCGAAAAAATATTCGTGACCAAGACCCTCAAGTCCTACGACGTCATGCTCGCAGAGCACCGCTTCAAGCGCGTCCACCAGTCACACCTCATCAACATTCACTACATCCAAGAGTACGTCCGCAAAGAAGGCGGCTACCTCAAGATGAACAACGGCGACATCGTCCCCGTTTCCGTCCGCAAAAAGTCAGAGGTTATAGAGATGTTGGATAGGATATAAGCTGCTTATTTAGCCCACGCTGCACAGATAACCCCTTATCTGTTACAATCTTTGTCATAAATAACCCCTTATTTGTTACAATATTTGTCTCAAATAACCCCTTATCTGTAACAATTATCCTTATTTTGCATTAAACTTAATGTATGATATTCACCAGGAAAATAGAGAAAGTACTTGCCCAATGGCAGCTTCAAGAGCATCCTAAGCCATTATTACTACGAGGAGCAAGGCAAGTGGGAAAATCTACATTAGTACGGAGTTTTGGAAAATCCTTCAAGCACTATATTGAGCTCAATCTTGAAAAGTCGGAAGACCTCAAGTTTTTCATTGCATATGGCGACAATGTACATACTATTTTGGATGCCATCCTCTTAGAGAAAAACCTACCAAAGAACCTGAGCGACACACTTCTGTTTATAGACGAGATCCAAACTTCTCCAGAGGCCATTAAGTTATTAAGATACTTTTATGAAGAGCTGCCAGGCCTTCGAGTCATAGCTGCAGGCTCATTATTAGAGTTTGCTATGAGCAAGGTGAAGTCCTTCCCCGTGGGACGAGTACTCCAGTTAGCTATTCATCCCATGGATTTCGAAGAGTTTCTTATGGCGCTAGGAGAAGATCGAGCACTAGCGTATTTCAATACCATTCCTTTCCCTGATGTTGCATATCCAAAACTACTGTCTTTGTTTCACGAATATACGCGAATAGGAGGTATGCCTGAAGCCATCAAAACGTATATACAAAATGAGAAATCCCTAGTAAGTATGCAGAATATCTATTCCAGTATATGGGATAATTATGTAGATGATGTCGAAAAATATACTTCCAATGATCTACAGAGAAGAGTGATAAGATATATCATGGAGGCTGCACCAAGCGTTAGAGATAGGATTACATATGCAAATTTTGGCGGATCAAATTATAAATCAAGAGAGGTAGGAGAAGCATTCCGATTATTAGATTTGTCAAAGGTCATCAGGCTTATTCATCCCACTACGGCGGTTCGTCCACCGATGACAGATGAGATGAAGCGAAAGCCAAAACTTCAATTTCTGGATACGGGTATTATGAACTATGCGGCTGGTATTCAAAACGAACTATTGGCGATCCACGACCTGAATTCACTCTATAAGGGTTATATCATAAATCACCTCGTCAATCAAGAAGTCATAGCACAAGAAAACAACGTCCGAGCTAAGCCCCATTTTTGGGTAAGAGAAAATGCCAATGCCAATGCAGAAGTAGACCTTGTTATTAAGTACGAGCGACACATCATCCCCGTAGAAATAAAATCAGGCGCCAAGGGAAGTCTACGATCGCTCCATGAGTTCATCGATAGGGTAGATCATACCATTGGTATACGCTTATTGGCAAACAAAGTCAAAGTCGAATCCTCAAAGACAAGAACAAATAAGCACTTTACCCTTTTGAATTTACCTTATTTCCTAGGAAGCAAATTGAATGAATACACTCAGTGGGCAAACGAAAAATATGGTTTGGATGTAGATTGAATTAAGGATAATTGTTATTTGGGGGTGCCGCCATCCCGATGAAAAAATCGGGAGCCGTCGGGTGTTCCGTTCTTGCTCGCTAGAAAAAAGCGAGCCCCACTTCACCCCCTCACCTCTACGCGGCTCCGCCTTGTCGTGCTTTGATGCCTGAGGCATGTCGCGACTGTAGCTTTTTGAAAATTGTGCGTTATTTTAAATACTTATCTCATCTGTTGCGAGGAGTAAAAAGTAATTCTAAATATCAATAAGGATAGATAGCTATAATTAAATATGAAATATTATCTACAAATTTTACTGTGCTTTATTGCTTACATGTCAACTGCTCAAAGCGACACACTAGGAATACAATTTGCAAACGCTGAATCAGAACTCACTCCATCTCATAAAATGATGATCAAAGAATCGATTGATGTGTTATTAGATAGCTTCCATGGGGATATACGAATTTCAGGCTGGACAGACTCTAATGGGACAATTGAGATGAATACACTTCTTTCTGAGCAGCGTGCTTTTAATGTATATGACTATATCACAAGAAATTTTGATGAAAAAAAATGGCACTCTATAGCGTATAGTGGAAACGGAGAGATGCAAGGAAATTTATCTGCTGAAGAAAAAAGACAAGTGCTAATAACTTTTTCAAAACGAAAAGATAAGCCGATAGAGAAGGCTTCAGTCCTAGATGATTTGGAAATTGGAGAAACTATGATTCTGAAAAATTTGGTATTTGAACCAGGTCAACACACCTTAAAAAAGGAGTCAATTCCTCATTTGTTTGAATTATTTGAGATTCTAAATATAAATAAATCAATAAAAATACAGATAGAAGGACACGTTTGGGCCTTCTTTGTTGGCGATTCTATTAAAGAAATTGAACATGCCAAATTACTGTCTGAAAGAAGAGCAAAGAATATTTATGATTTTCTTATTCGCAAAGGGATATTAACCGAACGTCTATCTTATGTCGGTTTTGGGATAGAGAAACCCCTCCCTTTGACGACTAGAGATCCTGGGCTTAATCGAAGAGTTGAAATTAGAATTATAGAGAAATAGTGTTAATTATGAGAGAGGCTTTGCGCCCTTTGCGTATTTTTTCTTTGCGCCCTCTGCGCGAAACCGAAGAAGAGAAGCATATAAGGAAGCCATCATCACGATGTGAAAAATAATCAGTACTTTTAATTAATGACAATCAGTCCTAAAAACATGTTTCTCATAGATGGAGTCGGCGCAACAGTCTCCGCATCTATAATGGGCTTTGTAATTGCCCAATATGAATCTTTCTTTGGAATGCCAAAGAACGCAGCCTATTTCCTAGCAGCAATACCAGTATTGTTCATAGTCTATTCCCTGTATAATTATTTTTATTTTCCTGAAAATTGGAAACCATATCTTAAACTAATTTCCATAGCAAATTTGTGTTATTGTTTATTGTCTATAGGAGTAGTGTTTTATTACTTTCAGGAGTTGACAAGTTATGGC
>CALJVI010000108.1 GCA_937974575.1 uncultured Saprospiraceae bacterium
CCTACGGACTTATGTATTAAAGACGCTATAATTCAGAATTCTGATTTGGGAGTGCCCTAGGAGTCAAATATTGTCGACTATCGTCTCCATATTTGACTCCTAGGTCGGGCTATACAGGACTCCGTGTTCACTCCGGCCCACAACCTACCCACAACCTCGCAGTGGGCATCCCACTATCGTGGGATTCCTTCCTATCCCTCACTCAAAAAAAAATAGCAAAAAATAAGCTTTGACAGCAGAAAAATTATCTAAAATATGCAAAAGTGAGTCTCTTTATAAAATTAGAGAATCGAATACTAAAATGACGGACTAGCGATATGCAGAAGTATCACAGGGGGCATGGCTGGTGGCATTGGCTGTGATAGCCCGCTAGGGCTGAGCGAGTAGCGAACTTCGGAACGTAGCGACCCCGCCTGCGCATGGCTAGGAGGGCAAGCCAGCGGGGTAGGCCCCAAAACTTCTTTATTCACCGAATTTTATTGTAAATGTCTAGTATATAGGGGCTTAAGTCTAATTTTGCACATGCGAATTTCGAATTTTATCTTAGTTTGAGAATGCCATCGAGGGCCTATATAGATAGTAAAGGCGATTGAGTCAGATAATTTTAATATCTATAATGCTGATTGAATGGCAATTAGCTGTACCTTTAGGCGCTCAAATAACGTATTATATTCAGTTGATAAAGCATGAAAATTTTTGCTAATACGTTAATATATTAAATTTAAAAAGTAGCATGAGTAAAAGAGTATTAATAACTGGCGCCGCAGGCTTTCTAGGATCCCATCTTTCAGATCGATTTATTGCAGAGGGTTTTAGAGTAGTAGGTATGGATAATCTTCTGACGGGAGATATTAAGAATATTGAACATTTGTTTCCACTAAAGGAATTTGAATTTTATAATCATGATGTATCCAAGTTTGTGCATGTTCCAGGAGACTTAGACTATATCTTGCATTTTGCATCACCAGCATCACCAATTGATTATTTGCAAATGCCTATCCAGACCCTAAAAGTGGGTTCTCTAGGTACGCACAATCTACTTGGGTTGGCAAGAGTAAAGAAAGCAAGAGTTTTGATTGCTTCTACATCTGAAGTTTATGGTGATCCACTGATCCACCCACAGACAGAAGACTACTGGGGTAATGTGAATCCGATTGGCCCACGTGGTGTTTATGACGAGGCAAAGCGTTTTCAAGAAGCCATTACTATGGCTTACCACACCTACCATGGTTTGGAAACTAGAATGGTTAGAATATTCAATACATATGGACCAAGAATGCGTGTAAACGATGGAAGAGTGTTGCCTGCATTTTTCTCTCAAGCTATTCGTGGTGAGGGGATTACAGTATTTGGAGATGGTTCGCAAACTAGAGCATTTTGCTATGTAGATGATTTAGTAGAAGGTATTTACAGACTATTGATGAGCGATTATGCTATGCCTGTGAATATTGGAAATCCTGATGAAATTACGATTGGCGATTTTGCACAAGAAGTAATTGACATGGTCGGCAATCCAGACGCAAAAGTTGTCTATAAGCCACTGCCTACTGATGACCCCAAAGTACGCCAACCAAATATCGATCTTGCAAAGAAGCTATTAGGCTGGGAACCAAAAATTGACAGAGCGGAAGGGATGGCTAGGACTTATGAGTACTTTAAAACTGTAGTTCCTATAGATACCAGAGCTTAATCAAAAAGAACAATAATTATATTAATCACATAGTACAAGATGAGTAAAAGAATATTAATAACAGGAGGTGCAGGTTTTATTGGTTCACACTTGGTTAAACTCATGGTGAATAAGTATCCTGACTATACGATCTTTAATTTGGATGCCCTGACATATGCCGGAAATTTAGAAAATCTAACTTCCGTTGAAAAGGCACCAAACTATAAATTTATAAAAGGTGATATTAACGATGCTCCTTTTTTAGAAGAGCTTTTTAAAACTCATGACTTTGACGGTGTTATTCATCTAGCTGCTGAGTCACATGTGGATAGATCTATAAAAGATCCATTGAGTTTTATTAAAACAAATATAGTTGGTACTCTAAACTTACTCCATGCAGCTAAGAATAATTGGGGCGACTTTGCGGGCAAACGTTTTTACCATGTGAGTACTGATGAAGTATATGGCACTCTGGGAGAAACAGGCCTGTTCACAGAAGAGACCTCTTATGATCCTAGATCTCCATACTCTGCTTCAAAGGCAAGTTCGGATCATTTGGTGCGAGCATACTATCACACCTTCGATTTTCCGATTGTGATTTCCAATTGCTCAAACAATTATGGACCTTATCAATTTCCAGAAAAATTATTACCACTCTTTATCAACAATATCAAGCAAAATAAAGAGCTTCCGGTATATGGAGATGGTAAGTACACTAGAGATTGGCTATGGGTAGAAGATCATGCTCGTGCCATCGATGTCATTTATCATGAAGGTAAGAATGGGGAGACCTATAACATAGGTGGCCATAATGAATGGAAGAATATTGATATCATCAATCTTCTTATCAAAATTATGGACGAATTGCTTGGTCGCGAAGCAGGCACTTCAAATGCGCTCATTAAATATGTTACGGATAGACCAGGACATGATCGTCGATATGCGATTGATGCTCAAAAGCTTCAAGATGAATTAGGTTGGGTTCCTTCACTTCAAATGGAGGAAGGGCTTAGACTAACGGCTGAATGGTATTTAGCAAATTCGGAATGGATGGATAACGTTACTTCTGGTTCTTATCAGAAATACTACGATAATCAGTATGCTGATCGTTAATTTCAGTTTTTAGGTGTATTTTTGTGATGCACTAGTGATTATACGTTATAAAATATCCTATTCTTATGAGGAAATGCCTACTTATTTTAAGTTGTTTTCTATTATTTTGTTTTAATCTACGAGCTCAGATATTGTCTGAGGGAGAAGTTCGAAAAGAATTGCAAAATCGAGGGATCGATGAAGAAGAGTTTCGACAAAGAATGGAGGAAGAAGGCTTTGATCAAGATAACTTTGACCCCTCAAGACTTACCGAGTTTGAAAGAACCATGGAGCAGGTTGTAAAAGAGCTGGAAGCTAAAGAAGTAAGAAAGATAAAGTTAGCTCAAGATTCTATTCCTGATAGTCTCAAAGTTGAAGAGATAGTCGAGCAGATAAAAGAAGAAGGAGTTCAAGAAGCTTCAGAGCAAAGGGCCGAAAGGATTAAAAAAGCTGTTGAAAACGGAGTACCGCTTGAAGAGGCGCTAGCAAATGATTTTTCGGAAAGTCAGAACAAAGAGCTCCCTGAAGCTCAAATCTATGGGCAACAAGTATTTCGAAATAAAAGCATAGCATTATATAATCCCTCTGAAGATATCAGGCCTCCCGAAACTTATGTACTAGGCCCAGGTGATGAAATCAGTATTTTGATTTGGGGGAAAAGTCAAGAAAGTGCTTCTTTTACCATTAACAAGGAAGGGTATATCCAGCCAGATAGAATGCCGAGAATTCCCTTGAAAGGAGTGACCTATGCAAAAGCAAGATCATTATTGCTAAGTAGATATGGGGAGTACTTTAATTTCAGAAAAGAAGACTTTGAAGTTACTATAGATTACTCAAGGACCATCACGGTAAATATCATGGGAGAGGCTATTGAGAGTGGGAGTTATAATGTTCCTGCTACCAATACAGCATTCAATGCATTGGTCGCTTCTGGCGGTCCTTCGGACATTGGTAGTGTGCGTAATATCAAACTTATGCACCCAGATGGAACTTCCAAACAGCTTGATGTGTATAAGTTCCTTTTAAATCCATCAATCGTAAAAGATTATTTTCTTCAAAATAATGATTTCATCTTTATTCCTGTTGCAGATATAAAAGTGACAATAGAAGGTGCAATCCGCAGGCCATTCACTTACGAACTGTTACCAGGAGAAGGATTGAAAAAATTGATGCTTTATGCAGGAGGAGTTACAGAGGATGCCTATTTGAAGAATATACAAGTGACTCGTTATGAGAATGATGAAGAAATAATTTTGGATGTTGACTACCGGTCCATTCAAAATGGAGCATCAGATTTTAAGCTGCAGAGAGGAGATCGAATACTGGTAAAGAATATTGAGAATACCTATAAAAATTTCGTTGAAGTCGTTGGTGCTGTGGAATTTCCTGGACAATTTGAATTGAATAGAAGCATGAGGGTTTCGCAAGCATTAAATAAAGCTAAGCTACTCAAAACAGCAAGAAAAGATTTGGCCTTTATACTTAGAAAAAACCTCGATGGAAGCACAAAATGGCTTAAAATTGATGTTGATAATCTAAGCGGAGCTAATGATTTGGAGCTAAATGTAGAAGACAGAATCATAGTTTATGATCAATCTAGATTTAAAGATGAGGAGACATTTGTAGTTGCAGGATCTGTAAGGCAGCCTGGGACACAGCCCATTGACTCAGAAAATTCTCTCTCTGTTATGGATGCGATCGAGATGGCTGGAGGCTTGTTGCCTGAGGCTACAGACTATGCCTATATTTTTAGAAAGAATCCAAAGAATATAAATGATCAAGAATATCTTAGAGTAGATTTTGATGATAGTAAAATGATGCAGACAATAGTTCAGCCATCTGATAGTATTGTTTTGTATGACATTAAAGAGTTTCTTCAAGAAACTACAGTAAGGATTGAAGGTGCTACAAAAAAGGCAATCACCATACCTTTTGATTCCACACTTAGTTTGAGAGATGCAATTACCTTAGCTGGTGGTTTAAAACTAGAGGCTGCAAAATCAAGAGTAGATATTTCGCGATTGATTATAAGCGAAGATAACGACAGCCGTACAGAAGTTAATACGATAAGCATAGACGACAATTTTCAAGTGGATGGTCAAGACTTTATGTTAGAAGCATATGATCTGATTGAGGTTCGTACTGCTCCTTCTTTTGAAATGCAAAATAACGTGTTCTTAAAAGGAGAAGTAAAATATCCGGGTAAGTATTCATTAGAAGCTAACAACGAGAAAATTTCAGATATCCTCAAGAAAGCTGGTGGATTGACTGAAGAAGCCTTTCCTCCTGGTGCAACTTTATACCGAGTAGAGGCAGGAGTTGGATATGTCGTATTAGATTTAGACGAGGTGATGAGATTTAAGAATTCAAAACACGACTTTATTCTGAAGGATGGAGATATAATTGAAATCCCTAAGCAAAAAGATTTTGTGGCTATTAGAGGGCTTACAAAAGCGAAGGAGATATACCCAGATAGAATTTTAAAGACAGGTCAAATTAATGTTCCGTATTACAAAAGTAAGAACGCCAAATGGTATGTAGATGAATTTGCTGCTGGTGTAGGAGAAGATGGTAGACGTCGTTTAATTACGGTAGAACATCCAAATGGGCGTATCGAGAAAACGGAAGATTACGGTATATTCAAAAAATATCCTACAGTACAGAAAGGATCAATTATTACTGTAGGTAGAGTAGAACAAAAAAAGGAAGAAGAGAAGAAAGATCGCAAAGATGTGGATTGGGGGAAAGTGTTTGCTGATGCAGTAGCTCAAGCTACAGGAATCATAACACTTATCTTTTTAATAGAAAGAACAAATTAGAATAACTCTAGCACTCTTTCTGGCGGTCTGCCTATGATAGCTTTTGATCCTTTGATAACAATGGGTCTTTCTATCAATTTTGGATATGAAATCATAGCGTCTATCCATTTGGATTCAGATAGACTTTTCCCTTTAAAGTGTTCCTTGTAAACAGATTCACTCTTTCGGATCAATTTTTCAGCGCTTATATCAAGTTTTTTAAGCACCTTTTTAAGTTCTTCTTTTGTAGGATTGTCTTCCAAATAAAGTATGATGTCAGGCTCAATCCCTTGCTCTTTAATTATAGCTAAGGTTTCTCTGCTTTTACGACACCTAGGATTATGATAAATTTTCATCAAAATTTAATTTTATGATTTGGAAAATAAAGCCAAGTTTAGACATTCTAAATGAATCTTCCAAAAATACACTTGCTGAGCATTTAGAAATTGTATTTTCTAAAATTGGAGATGACTATTTAGAGGCAACTATGCCAGTATCTCA
>CALJVI010000109.1 GCA_937974575.1 uncultured Saprospiraceae bacterium
GGGAGGCTGGGGATCGCCCAATACACTTCAATAAGCATCGTTTTGGCCTAAATAGAGCCAAAATAACGGTGAACAATGCGCTCACAATGCTGTTTTCATTGGACGTAGTTCAGATATCTGAAATAATGTACTAAATTTACTATCCTGTATGGAGGACAAGCAAATACATAGAAATATAGAAATGGGGGAGTCTGGAGAGGATCCAACGGCGAGTAGCCGCAAAAAAGATCATATTGACCTTTCATTTAAGTCACAAGTGCTTAAGGATATGCAGGATAAGCGTTTCTACTATGAGCCCATGCTGGCGAAGCATCCTGCTACTGACACGGTATCTGAAATCACTTTTCTTGGTAAAAAGATGAAGGCTCCGCTCTGGGTCTCTAGTATGACTGGGGGGACGGAGCTGGCCAATAAGATCAATACCAATCTAGCCATAGTCTGTAAGGAATATGGTATGGGTATGGGACTAGGATCATGTCGAAAACTGCTCACAGATAATACCTATCTCAAGGATTTTCAAATGCGTCCTATCGTGGGAGAGGAGGTTCCTTTTTATGCCAATTTAGGGATCGCACAGATAGAGTCATTGATCGCTGAGGGCAAACTTGGACTGATAGAAGAGTTGCTCAAGCGACTAGAAGTAGATGGACTAGTCGTGCATGTCAATCCGATGCAAGAGTGGCTGCAGCCAGAAGGTGATCGATTTGCCATGTCTCCGATAGAGAGTATCACGCGACTGCTGGATCAGGTATCCTATAAAATAGTCGTCAAAGAAGTCGGTCAAGGTATGGGCCCTGAATCTCTAAAAGCTTTGATGCAATTGCCTATATCTGCTATAGAATTTGGTGCTATGGGAGGTACGAATTTTTCCAAGCTTGAATTGTATCGTGGAGATACCATGCGTGAAGAAATATTTAGTAATTTAGCTTTAGTAGGACATACCGCCGAAGATATGGTGGGCTATGTCAATGCAATACATGAAGAACTAGGAGATAAGGTAATCTGCAAAGAGTATATCATATCGGGAGGTGTGAAAAGTTTTATAGACGGATATTATCTGATGTCTAAACTAAATGCAAGAGGAATATATGGCCAAGCATCTGGTTTTCTGAAGTACGCAGTAGAAAGTATAGATGAGCTAAGAGCATATACAGAGGCTCAAATACAAGGATTGGCTTTGGCCAAAGCTTACCTTAGAGTTAAATAGATTAGAATGGGAGAAAAAACGATATCGGGGTTTTCAAAACTCTCCAAGCGAGGAAAGATAAAGTGGATCGTTGAGAATTTTTTCAAAGATCCAGATGCGGTAACTAAAGAGTTGACGAGTTACTGGCATGGTAATGCAGCACAACAAAAAGTGCTGGATGGGTTTAGTGAAAATACTATTTCCAACTTTCCAATGCCATATGGTGTAGCTCCCAATGTAGTGATCAATGGCAAGACCTACTGTGTCCCAATGGTGATAGAGGAAAGCTCTGTCGTGGCTGCAGCCTCTAGTGCCGCAAAATACTGGATGAGTAGAGGTGGCTTTAAAGCAGAAGTCTTATCCACAACCAAGGTGGGACAGGTGCACTTCACTTGGCCTGGAAAAGCAGAAGACTTGTTTTCCTTTTTTGAATCTGTGAAAGGAGATTTGCTCACAGATGTTGCGGAATTGACTGCCCGCATGGAGTCTAGAGGTGGCGGTATTACCAATATAGAATTGTTGGACTTTACTAAAGATCACGCAGGCTACTATCAGATCAAGCTCTACTTTGAGACTTGTGATTCGATGGGTGCCAACTTTATCAACTCTGTGCTGGAAGCAATGTCTGCCAACTGGACACAACGTGTAAAAGCAAATACAGATTTTGAGGGAGCGGATCAAGATGTAGATATCGTGATGTCTATATTGTCCAACTATACTCCAGAGTGTATCGTGAGAGCTAGTGTATCATGTCCTATAGCTCAGCTTGATTCCAAATTGAGTGAAGAAGAAAATATGGCGCTGGCAAAGCGCTTTGAGACGGCAGTGAAAATCGCCCACATAGATCCGTATAGAGCGGCTACACATAATAAAGGAATATTCAATGGGATAGATGCGGTCGTCTTGGCTACAGGCAATGACTTTAGAGCGATCGAAGCCGGCGGGCATACTTTTGCTGCTAGATCGGGATCTTATCGCAGTCTTAGTTTTTGTGAAATACGAGATAATGAATTTCACTTCTGGCTGGACATACCATTGGCCATCGGTACGGTGGGTGGCTTGACAACTATACATCCTATGGCTAAGCGATCCTTGGATATGTTGGGCGCGCCAAGTGCCAAGGAGCTGATGGAGATCATCGCTTCGATCGGGCTGGCGCAAAATTTTGCCGCACTTAAATCTTTAGTCACCACGGGTATCCAAAAAGGGCATATGAAAATGCACTTGCTCAATATTTTGAATCATCTAGAGGCTAGTGAAAAAGAGGCGGAGCTGACGGTGGTGCACTTCAAGGAAAAGGCAGTTTCTTTTTCTGGGGTACGTGCATTTTTGGATCAACTGCGTGGAGTGAAAAATCCGATTTCCTCTATAGCGACAAGTAAATAAAACATCTTCTATCTTGCAAAAATTATACAAGAGTCGTGCAAACGGAAAGCTGCTACTCACTGCGGAGTATTTGGTATTGGATGGTGCTAAGGCACTTGCACTGCCTTGCAAATTTGGACAAACTATAGAAGTATCTACTGCTCTCGCATCTGGCAAAAAAGTACACTGTACAAGTATAGATATGCATGATCAAGTATGGTTTGAGGGGACTTTTGATCTAGTATCTGGGGTGATCTTATCTAGTACGGATCAGGCTATAGCGGAGCGTTTTTTAGACATACTGAAGTATATCCATCAGCAAGCTCCTTCAAAATTTGCAGAAAATACCTCGACACATTTTAAAAATAAAATAGACTTTGAGCGATTGTGGGGCTTGGGGACGAGCTCTACTTTGATCTACAATCTGGCAACCTGGGCAGAGATAGATGCCTATGAATTATTGGCCCATACTTTTGGTGGATCGGGATATGATATCGCTTGTGCAGGAGCTACTGGTCCTCTGCAATACAAAATAGATATCCCTGCCCCTCGATATAAATCTGTCACTTTTGCTCCTCCCTTTTTAGATCAGCTTTACTTTGTGTACCTCGGCAAAAAGCAAAACAGCCGTGAGGGAATCCAAAATTATCGGGAGCAAAAAAATGAGGATAAACGGGTACACGCAATTGCAGAAATAGAAGAACTTAATGATAATATACTTCATGCGAAAACGATAGCAGATTTTGAAGAGAGCATTGAAGAGCACGAAAGCATCATCGCCAATATCATAGGTCTACCAAAAGTAAAGGACTTGTATTTTTCTGATTTGGAGGGAGCTGCCAAGTCCTTGGGTGCCTGGGGAGGCGACTTTGTTTTGCTGACCTACAAGGAAGGCCTTGACAGTTTGAAAGCCTATTGCCAACTTAAAGGATTTGAGGTTGTTATTCCTTATCAAGAAATGATATTGTAAATGGGAAAATGGAATGAAGCACAAGTAGTGAAGATCGTAGACGAGACTGCGAGTACCAAGCGGTTTTGGTTGAAGCCCCCAGAAGGCGTGA
>CALJVI010000110.1 GCA_937974575.1 uncultured Saprospiraceae bacterium
CTAGCTACGATAGCAATTTTCTCCCCCTGATTGATCTGTAGGGAGATATTGGAGAACAATACTTTCTCTCCGTATGTCTTGGAAACGTTTTCTACTGTAAGGTAATTCAAGCGATTGCAGTTTTTATAAGCTGCGAAGATACTTTCTTTAAAGATCAAAAAACACTCTAAAAGCTTTATCTTCTAATAACAATAAAGCCTTTGCAAAGTGTTTCTTTGCAAAGGCTTCTAATGTTTTAAACATTCTTTATCTATTGACCAATCTTAGGCCTATAAGGAAGAGGATAATCTCTAGCAGAATCATCATAAAAATCAACCACTTTACCTATCACAGGTCGCGTTACTTTTTGAATTTGGAGACCATATTGCCATAATATTTGATTTAAATCTAATAAAGAATCAAAGTTGGCAAGTTCACCATTTTCAGAACTGTAATTTAATGGAATAACATAATTATAAAGGCCATCATGCTCAGAAGAGAATTCTGATATTATCCTTATTGGTTTAGTCAAGCTATCATTTTCCTTAGTTTCAACTAAACTTAAACCATACTTAACTAAGTTCAGGCTGAAACCATTTTTAACCGACAAAAGATATTTCAAAGTAAAGTCTGGTGGCATAGAACTAAAACGATTATCATTATTCGCAAATGCCTTTAATCTACTTTCATCACCAACTTTCACAACGTACACCGTTTCATATCCACTCAAAAATGTATCTCTAACCTCAAAGGAGTAAGCTCTCTTTATATAACCGATAAGCAAATCATTAAATCTACTCAAACCTTCAAATTCGTTCATCGACTCTATATCTATAAAGAGAGAGTCATTCAAAAAATCAGGCTTATTAGAGAATATATTCTCTTCAGAAACTTGCCATATTTCTGCCAACTTAAATTTTACCTGAATATTAGATAAGCTGATTATTGTTCCAAAACTAGCACTATACTCCTCTTTGTCACTTTCTGAAATTTTCAAGACTACCTCTTGATTGTTAGACTCCGCTTGTCCAAACAAGGCAAGAGCTTCTAAGAAAAAGAGCAAGAATGTGATTAATTTTATTAGGGACATAGTGAGGCTATATTTTGAGCATTAATAGCAGTATATGTAATATGATCGGCTATCCCATCTCGGTTATCTTTCAAAATAACATCATTAGAATACTGAGCAGTATTCACACTCGAATTATCGTTATTACAATCTAAAATAGCTTGAGTTAAATTAGCCTTTATCGCTAATTGTATCGCGCCACCTAGTACTACTTGAGAAGCTGGTGTTGCTATTACCCCACTAGTTATTAGAGTTTGTACATCTGAATATGCTGCCTGAATAGCTAATGCAAATATGGCACCATAATTAGTATTCGAATCAGTACATTCATTATCCACAAAAAGCCAAACTTCATTTGTTTGATGTATAACGTGCTAATTAACAGAATATTGCAGGCTCATAGCTGCTGTGGGGAGAAGTGACATGAAGTGCGCTAGCGCAGCAATGAAGCAATGGCTGGCGACGGATGATCCCGACCCCTCGGGAGAATACTAGCCAGCCATATCCTGAATGCCGAGCTAGGGTGCTGAATACAAACGGATCACAGGATATAAACGCCCTAATAATAACATAAAAAAACGCGCTCCATCCAGTGATGAAACGCGCTTTATATATTTCTTGATATGGTAGTGATTACTTCTGCATATCCTTCATGATATTCAACACTTCTTCGATGTACACATCTTTCTTGATGGACTTCAGCCAATCTTCATTACGGGCTTGCTTTGCTTCATCAACATTGATCTCTTCTAGATCTACAGCAAGGTTTGCTACCTCTAGTGCTTCGATAGGCTCAAACATGTCCTTATACTTCTTTGCCTCTGCATCTAGCATATCTGCTTCTGTACGGAATGCATCTATAGCAAGAGTAGAGTTGGTGTCATCACGCTGTGTCTTAAGTCGCTTTGCGTTTTCATTAACTTTAATGAATGCTTCATTGTTAGCGACACGCTTTTCAGACATAGATTTTAGCTTATCAAGATTCTTGATTTTGTATACATCTTGTTCATACGCAACCGCTGGTATTTCTGTCCATGGCATGGCATGCTCATTATCTTGCTCACCTGTTTTGATGTAAGTAAAGTTATCTGGTAATATAATGTCCGGAGTAACTCCTTTCAACTGAGTAGATCCACCATTGATTCTATAGAATTTCTGAATCGTCAACTTCACTTCACCTAATGGCTTTAATTCTTCGTTGCCTCTGATCGCAGAATCCAAATCAAAGAAACGCTGTACTGTTCCTTTTCCAAAAGTATTATTTGATCCAACGATTACTGCACGGCCATAATCTTGCAATGCAGCTGCTAAGATCTCTGATGCGGATGCTGAAAACTCATTTACCATGACGATAAGTGGTCCATCATACTGTACACTAGGATCATCGTCTGTAAGCACCTCTGCTTTACGGTCACGCTTCTTTACTTGTACAATAGGGCCTTCTTCAATGAATAAACCTGACATGGTCACTACATCACGTAGTGAACCTCCACCGTTATTTCTAAGATCTAGAATAATTCCATTTACATTTTTCGCTTTCAATTTTTCAACTTCTTTAGCAACATCTACTGCGCAACTCTTTCCACCTCTGCGGTTAAAGTCAGCATAGAATCTAGGTAACTTGATGTATCCAATATTGTCAATAACATCAGAGTAGTTAAGTGTTGCTGACTTTGCATATCCTTCATCCAAGATAACTACATCACGAACAATACTTATGTCCTTAATCGATCCATCTACACGCTTTACCGTAAGGATTACTTCGGTTCCTTTCTTCCCTCTAATCTTAGCGACTACATCATCCAATCTAAGACCCAATACATCCAAGGGCTCTTCAGTAGAATCTCCACCTTGAGTCACCTTCATGATCAAATCTTCTGCTTCAAGCTCCTTACCCTTCCAAGCTGGGCCACCAGGTATAATATTTGTTACTTTTGTATACTCATCTCCTTGCTGCAATCTAGCGCCAATACCCTCCAATGTACCAGACATATTGATGTCAAAATTTTCTTTGTCCTTAGGTAGGTAGTATGAGGTATGTGGATCAAATACATTTGTAATCGAATTAAGATAGTTTGACATATAGTCAGATCTACGCTCTTGATTCAATCTTTCAAACCAGTCGTCATATCGGTCTAGTGTCTTTGCACGTGCCTCTTCTTCCAACTGCTCTTTGGACTTCGCTAGTAATTCAGTTCTTTCCTTTAATTCTTTTTCTATGGCCTCTGGTGTTTTAGGTTCACCTTTGGAATCCTCTTTTTTAATCTCTTTGTTTTCACGAGCCTTATCTTGCTTATCTAGTTTGTCTGCAAGTCTAGTCATGACATCATACTTCAATGTCGTTCTCCAGTAGTCTTTCAACTGAGCTTCGTCTTTTGCAAATTCTTTCTTCTCTCCATCCAATTCGATATCCTCAGTAATCGTAAAGTCAAAAGGCTCTTTCAATAACTCTTGATACATACCTTGCGCTCTTGCTAAACCTGCTTTTTTAAGCTCAACTGACTTTTCAAAGAATTCATAATTAGGATTGACGATAGCATCGTCAATTTTCATTTCGTATGCTTTTAACATATCGACCTCTGCGGCAGTCAACCACCGACGACCACCATCAAGGCGCTCCAAGTATAAGTCAAAAACTTGCTTAGAGAAATCATCGTTTATTTCGTCTGGAGAATAGTGCAATTGCTGTATTCCTCCTAGGAGTGTCTGCAATAACAAATTGTCTTTCTCTTCAATATCGATGTGCGGCATGTATGATGCTACAAATAAGCCGATAATAATAACGGAGAAGAATAAAGGATTTTTAAATTTCATCTTTTGATATGATTATGTCTGTACTATCTATTATATAGTATTTAATACAAATATGTTACCTAAGTCAAGCGAAATGACCCAACTAAATATATAACGAACTAAATACCATAATAAATATACCTTTTTTAAGGTAAATAGTTCTAACACATCGCCAAATGGCTGGTTTTTAACGGAAAAATAACATTGTAGAGGAGGTGTTAAGTTTTAGGCATTAGGCATTAGTTTGCAATATCACTGATCACCACTCCTTTATGTGGTGATTATTTCAAGCTACGATGAAAAGCATTTACCATTTTTTGAATTTGATTTAGCTCATTCATAATAGGCTCCATTCTGACGCCATCCAACATCTTTCTTTTGATTGCTATTAGTAGCTGAGTTTCTAATTCAAAGGCTGAACCAATTGCAATTTCAAGAAATCTAGCGAAATCCTTGTTGGTTCTTCTGCTGCACCCTTCAGCTATATTTGAAGGAATGGAAACCGCAGATCTTCTAATTTGAGAAGTCAAGCCATATCTTTCATCCTTTGGCAAACTATCGCTTTCTTCATAAACTTTATCGACAAGCTTAAAACTTCTTTTCCAGATCTCTAATTCTCTAAAATTTCTCATACATGAATATAAGTTAATAAGCCAGTAAAATTAAAACTAACGCCTAAAACCTAATCCCTAAGGCCTTCTCCAACACCTCAAAAAAAGGCCCCAATCCGAAGATTAAGACCTTTATATATCTTTAGAAATGCATTCCGCTTTAGGTTTCAGCAGCTGGATTATAGGCGTTAGTTCTCGCTAATCCCTAACGCCTAAAACCTAAACCCTTCTCCTACAAAAACGGAGCAATAACCAATGCTACCACTGACATCAACTTCAGTAAGATATTCAGCGAAGGACCAGAAGTATCCTTAAATGGATCACCCACTGTATCACCCACTACTGCTGCTTTGTGTGGGTCAGAACCTTTATAGTGCTTCTCTCCTGCGATCGTAACACCTTCTTCAAACATCTTCTTAGCGTTATCCCAAGCACCACCAGCGTTAGACTGGAAGATGGCCATCAATACACCACATACGGTCACTCCTGCAAGCAATCCACCTAATGTCTCTGCTCCAAATACAAAACCTACTAGGACTGGAGATAATACTGCTATCAAACCTGGCATAACCATCTCACGAATAGATGCTTGTGTAGATATCTCAACACACTTTTCGTAATCTGCTTTTCCGTCTGCTGCGTCAAAAGTCTTCTGATCTTTTTCCGACCAACCTTCGTATTCCGTCTCCCCATTTCTCTTCATCACTTCTAATGCTGCGGTCAATTCTGGAATATCCTTAAACTGCCTTCTTACTTCTTTTATCATATCCATAGCTGCTCTACCTACTGCATTCATGGATAGTGCTGAGAACAAAAATGGAAGCATACCTCCTACCAGAAGACCTGCCATGACACGAGGGTTAGCGATATCGATAGACGTGATACCTGCTGTAGTCATAAATGCCGCAAATAAAGCCAATGCTGTCAATGCTGCTGAACCAATTGCAAATCCTTTTCCTATCGCCGCTGTAGTGTTACCTACTGCGTCCAATTTATCTGTACGTTCTCTTACTTCTTTTGGAAGGTTAGCCATCTCAGCGATACCACCAGCATTATCAGATACTGGTCCGTATGCATCTACCGCCAACTGGATACCCGTATTGGAAAGCATACCTACGGCCGCAATCGCAATACCATAAAGCCCTGCAAAATAATGCGCGCCCATGATTGCTGCTGCTAAGATCAAAGTCGGGATAGCCGTAGACATCATTCCTACACCAAGTCCTGCGATGATATTAGTAGCCGCTCCAGTGATAGATTGATCTACTATAGATTGTACTGGCTTTGTTCCTGTACCCGTATAGTGTTCCGTAACCATTCCGATAGCTAGACCTGAGGCCAGACCTATCAGTACTGCCCAGAAAACACCCATAGAGTTATACGTAACTCCTCCGAATGTCCATCCTGCAGGCAACATAAACTTTACTATAAAGAACGTAGCTGCAATCATCAATCCAGCAGCAATAAATTCTCCCATATTCAATGCCTTCTGTGGATCACCACCTTCCTTCACCTTCACAAAGAAAGTACCGATGATAGAAGTAATGATACCTACACTAGCTAATACCAATGGCAATAAGATCGCTGATAAAGAATCAAATCCGTCAGTCCAACCAGAACCAGCTACCGTAGCTGTACCCATCAAGGCTGCACCCAATACCATAGTACCTATGATAGATCCTACATAGGACTCAAACAAATCGGCACCCATACCCGCTACATCACCTACATTATCACCCACATTATCTGCGATCGTTGCTGGGTTCAAGGGGTGATCTTCAGGGATACCTGCTTCTACCTTACCTACCAGATCGGCTCCGACATCTGCCGCCTTGGTATATATACCTCCACCTACTCTGGCAAACAGAGCGATAGAAGATGCTCCAAATGAGAATCCTGTCAAAACTGTTATGACCTTATTGGCTTCATCAGCAGTGCTCATACCATACAGGTTACTGTATAAGAGTAGCAATAAACTCAATCCCAAGATCCCCAATCCTACTACACCCATACCCATCACTGCTCCACCTGCAAAGGCTACCTCTAGAGCTCTACCCAGACTGGTACGTGCAGCATTAGTGGTACGGACATTTGCCTTAGTAGCTACCTTCATACCTATAAACCCCGCCAAGGCAGAACAGATCGCTCCTAATATAAAGGAGAGGCCCACCAGTTTTGAACTGGTTTCAGAGTTTGCTGTAAAGATGAGGATAAGTGCTACGACAACTACAAATATGCTTAATACTTTATACTCGGCTTTGAGAAATGCCATGGCGCCATCGGAGATATTTTTTGCAATGCGCGCCATTCGCTCGGTACCAACTTCTTGTTTTGTGACCCAGTTGGATTTCCAAACGGTAAATAATAT
>CALJVI010000111.1 GCA_937974575.1 uncultured Saprospiraceae bacterium
CAATCTCTAGAATTTCGTCAACCCCATTCCATAGAAGAGCCTACAAATCAAAAGCAAGCGATTCAATCCAATCTGTTTCAAACTAATAATTCCACTCCCCTACTACGAACAAAACTATAATCCAAAATGCGCTAAGGATAGGAACGATATAGGGCTGCATGAATCGCCTGTGAAGCTGTGGTATACAGTGGCTCCAACGATAGGAGGAGACGATGGAGACCACATTTAGCTGAACGACGATACATGCTGTCCTATACAAGTGGATAGCCTGCCGTGCGTGGGTAGGCGCAGAGCAAGCGCCCAAAATAAACACTACATATAAAATAAAATCACTATATGAATAATAGAGACTATTACAGAAAAGTAGGGGCATTGCCGCCCCATTGTTATGTGGGAAAAAACCACCAGAGCCGACACACTTAGTGCCAATCGCCTTGTATCAATTTTAAAATAAGTGTACATTGCCGCACGATTAAAATATGATCATGATGCAAGACAAAAAGACACTACAAGCGATACATAAGGTACTTGAAAATATGCCAACCGACTGGCTCAAGCTCACTACTCATAGACTAGATATCTATGATGAAGCACAGGCTAAGTCTCAATTTTTAGCACAGTTTGAGGTACTTCTGCGAGACCAGAACACGGGAACCGATGCGCTGAGCGAATTGCCAACAGCCTTTGACTATATCCGTCTTGGGCATCCGCTGTCTTGCGTCCTAGAGTGGGCTATGGCAAAGATGCACGATCTCAAGGCCGATCAAGTCATCAGTTTTTCATCTGCGATCACACCAATACTATCCGTGCTCAGAAAAAATCTACTCGACCATAAGGCTACACAGATTTGCTATACGGGTGACTTGCCGACTGCTTTTGATGCGGAAATATTGCAGCAAGTATATGGCTACCATTTTGAGCTGAGACAAATTACTCAAGCACAAGATGTCGAGGATTTTGATGGCAGTACGATCTTCATTTCGCAGCAAGAAATGATTACTGCGCAGTCGCTTCATCCTGCCATAGATTTTTACATCCATACCTATAGCGACCTCGGTAGTGTGCTTATGGTAAATGGTGATGTTAATAAAAAGTACATTTCTGAGATCCAACATGTGCGTCGTAGAGAGACCATTGCAATGACACCAGCCAATAGCCATGTCGCCTTGCAAGCACTCGTTGCAACGTCCAAAATCAGTAACAATACATCTGATAAGGAGGCGCACAAAAAATCTGTCCTTACATCAATCAGTAAGATCACGGGTGCAGATACGAAGGCACTGGTAGGGTCTAGCGGGCTGTCGATCCAGTATGCGATCATGATGGGACTCATACACCATGCGCAAGAAAATCATCCTGGTAAGGCGATCAAATTTGTGGTTCCGCCAAACTGTTACGGGGGCACGAATGACCAAGCAAGACGGGTAGCTGCCTGCAATGAAAATGTCGAAGTCGTCGATCTTCCTGTAGATGGCGAAAATGATATGGTACAAAGCGTAGACAGCGTGCTCCAGCAACTCGCTGACAAAGACGCTATCCCATACATCATAGCCGAGATTCCAACCAATCCTAGAGTAGAAGTTCCGGAACTAGAACAATTGAAAAATGTACTTACGACTGTCCGTAACACAGCTAGTGGTAGTGTGGCGATTGATCCAGTATTTATTTTGGATCAGACGTTTTGCCCCAATGTCCACTTCCTCGGTGAGGGCGAAATACTCTCTACGATGAGGACCATATCCTATGCGAGCGGATCCAAATTTCCGAGTGGCGGACGATGCACCGCGGGCTACTGTGTCGGTAATAAGAAGACGTCAGATCTGATGCAAAAGATAGAACAGCATCTCACACTTTGCGACAATGAAGCCACACACCTGCAATATGAAATCCTCGCAGAGCAACTTCCATCGATGACTCAACGCATTGCAGATGCTTATAAAAATACGCGCACTTTTGTAAACTATATTAAAGAAACATTGCCAGCAGCAAAGATCAATTTTGTGTCGGAAGAATTGGCTGCTCAAGGATTTACACCTTCGGTATTTTCGCTGGACCTCCCTACCCAAGGAGCCACAGACGCAGAAAAAGAAACCTATAAAAGAGCATTGAATCACAAATTGATCAAGATGATGATCACTCAAATTCCTAATGAAAGTAAGTACTGTGTCAGCTATGGCCAACTCAAAGGTTGCTACTGGACGATCCCCGCTACCTCCACGCAGGGCACTACAAAGGAAGGCGACAAGGACTATATCGCACGAGTTGCGCTATCTGCCGATATGGATCTTGAGCGGCACAAGGAAGTATTTCTAGACTTTGTGCAAGGCATCAGTGTAGCGGTTTAAAACCTGTAAAATATTTTTTATCTGTATTTGGGGCCATGCTATACAGACTAGGCGAAGCCTTAGTCGGTATAGCACCGGGCTATGCGCCGCACGGCCCTTGCTCACACCACCAATCATCCGCTAGGGCTGGCCACGAAGGTGTGGCCACGGCTACTATCCCTTGTCCGAGAAAAAAAAGGAGGCATACTAGCAAGACTATAAATAGTATGCAAAAGTCGTAAAACTTGGCTTTCCTACCTATCAGAAATTGTAGCTGATTTTCATTTATTAAATCAGTTTGTGGATTAGGAAATAACTTTGATGGATAAAGAATAAAAAGAGAATAGGAATGAAGCTGATAATTTTCTATATTTAATAACAAAAATTATTAAAATGAGAGTCCACTTCTATTTGTTTGTATTGTTACAACTTTTGTTTGTACTGCTTCTATCTTGCAATAGCAGAGATACAGGCTCTACTTCAGTCCTAGAGGCACGAGTAGAGAATCCAAAATCTCTAAGTAATAACTCAGATCTAAAAGGAAGCTTCTTAAGATCGTACACCAAAAGTCGAAGAAAAAATTTGGTAGAAGAACTCTACAATGAAGCTTTGGAGAAAGATGAAAAATTGAAGCATCTCAATAGAAAAATTGAAACCATATCTTCTGAAAGAGACGATCGATTACACCCCTTCGACAATTACTATTCCCTGAATGAGGAGTATTGGAAATCATCAAGAATCGCAATATCTGCAATCAGAGATACTGTCCTAGCAAAGGAACTTACAATTATTTTTGATGGTATTAAAACAGATCACAACACAAAAATTATGGACCATAGACTGAAGAGATCAACTATTGATTTTAAGTACCATGAACTTAACGACCAACTAATGATCCTCAAGCTGTTTACCTCTTTAGGTATGATGCAAAAATATCAAAGTTCTTCATTTCCAAATATTGATCATTTAGATAAGCTTATACTAGAATACGACAATCTTATTAAGGAGTGTGAAGATTTTCACAGCAT
>CALJVI010000112.1 GCA_937974575.1 uncultured Saprospiraceae bacterium
GCGCCGGTCGTCATCAGGAGCAAGCTCCCATGTTACCCCTCGACTTGCATGTATTAAGCCTTCCGCTAGCGTTCATCCTGAGCCAGGATCAAACTCTCCATATTAAATTCTTTATTATGAACCTCTCCACATAAATGCTTCGAAGCATAACCTAATCTCGCGATTAATTTAATTGCACTCTCCCTCTTTCCTTAAAACTCAAAAAACTCTTGTTATCTCTTCTTTTCTTTATCTCTCCTTATTGTCAATGAACTTTTTATATAAATTGACTTCCATTGAAGTCTTATATATCTCTTTTGTTAAGCGAGTGCAAAGATAGCACAAATAATCAATTCGTGCAACATAAAAACAAAATAAAACTTGCGAAATTTTTGATCGCCCCTTCACGAACTCACAATATAAAAAGGAGTACATTCGACCATGGAATGGTAAAATAATATGCCGTCTCTCATTACACCGTTTTTTCTCTTTTTTGCAGTGAAAAAAACATTTAAATAATGTAGTCCCCAAGAAGCTTTTTGGTCATTAAAAAAGGAAAAAGAACCTATAGAAAAATGTAAATTTGTTATTTATTTATTCCATTATTTAGCTCACTATATAATAACACAATCCTTCGAGTATGAAAATGCACAATTTTAGCGCTGGACCAGCCATTTTACCCGCTGAAGTAATTCAACAAACTGCGCAGTCAATTGCCAATTATAACGACAGTGGACTTTCACTGATGGAGATGTCTCATCGTGGTCCTGACATTGTAGGTATTATGAAAAATGCAGTTAGCTTGACCAAGGAATTATTAGGTCTGCCTGACGGATACGAAGTTTTGTTTCTCACAGGCGGAGCCAGCACACAGTTTTTTATGACTGCTATGAATCTTCTGGATGCTAACAAAAAATTTGCGCTTGTCGATACAGGTACATGGTCTAGTAAAGCATACAAAGAGATTACCAAGTTTGGACCTTGTGACTTAGTAGCATCCTCAAAGGACAAAAATTACAGCTATATCCCAAAAGGGTACGATATACCAAGTGACACAAACTATTTGCACCTCACTTCCAACAACACTATATATGGAACACAGATGCACGAGTGGCCTGACACCAAAGTCCCATACATCACTGATATGTCTTCCGAAATATTTAGCCGACCTATTGATATCAGCCGCCATGCTCTCATCTACGCTGGAGCACAAAAAAATATGGGCCCTGCAGGAACAACTATGGTTATCGTCAAAAAAGATATCCTAGGTCAAATAGAAAGAGACATTCCGACCATGCTGGATTACCGCACACATATCGCCAAGGAGTCTTCATTCAATACGCCTCCAGTATTACCTATATATGTATGTATGCTTACGCTAGAGTGGGTGAAGAAAATGGGTGGCGTAGCTGCTATGCAAAAACGAAATGCTGAGAAAGCAGCACTTCTATATGGCGAGATTGATAGAAACAGCCTTTTCAAAGGAGTAGCCAATATAGAGGATCGATCGCATATGAACGTCACTTTTGTTATGCATGACGAGGCGCACAATGATGCATTCATGAAGCTGGCTACAGCACGCAATTGCTCCGGCCTCAAAGGCCATAGATCCATAGGTGGTTTCAGAGCCTCTACATACAATGCGCTTGACATAGCATCTGTACAAGTATTGGTGGACGCCATGAAAGATTTTGAAAATCAAAACGCATAAATAATTTGGCGCGTACCAAACGGGTAATCAGCAAGACTGTACAGAGCCGTATTCACGAAGTGAATGGGGTAGCGCTGCCTGTCAAGTACTACAAGGAATTGGGCCGCCGCTCCATGCGTATTTCTTTTGGCAAAAAAGCCATATTGTATCGAGTCCCTTTGGAATTGACTCGTCTGCCAGGCAAGGAGCAAGAGATGTGGGACTGGTTTAAAGAAAGCATAGAAAAGCAGATCCGCAAAGATCCGTCACTTCTGCACAAGTACCAAACCAAGTCCTACACGCATGGCGAGGATTATCATGTAGGCCAGAGACACTACATTTTAAGTATTTCCGAAAAGGGGAGTCGCAAGAGTCTGCGTGGTCAGATCGTAGGAGACATCATATACATCGAGATCCCTTTAGGTTTAGAATATGAGGCTCGCAACAAGACCATCAAGAAATTGCTGAGCCGAGTTATCGCCAAAGACTTTTATCCGCACATCGTGCGTCGGGTTTATGAGCTTAATCAACAGTTTTACCAGCTTCCCAACATCAAAAGTATATCGCTCAAGTACAATACTTCCAACTGGGGGAGCTGCTCGACCAGTGGCAATATCAACCTATCTACTCGCTTATTTTTCGCTCCACCAGCAGTCATTGACTATGTGATCATCCATGAGTTGGCCCACTTTATAGAGCACAATCATTCCCATCGCTTTTGGGCCAAAGTCGCAGAGGCTATGCCAGATTATAAGGTCTATGAGGATTGGTTAGACGAGCATGGATCAGAGTGTGATTTTTAAAAAAGGTATTAGGTATTGCTCATGCAAGGCGCATACAACAGCGTACTCATAACTCATTTCACAATTCTCTTCATGGGCTATCACGACCTATCGGCGTGACCGTGTCATCCGCTACTTCCGATAAAAAAATCGGAAACGCTTCTACCACTTATCTCTAACGCACTCCGTTT
>CALJVI010000113.1 GCA_937974575.1 uncultured Saprospiraceae bacterium
TTTTAGTTTTTTAATGGTATTGTCAATATAATACAATGCTCAACTTTGTTAAGTACTGTTTTAAATTACTTGGCTATTAACAATTTTTAGATATGGGTAGGTCGTATTAACTGAAAAAGGTTTTTTAGTATAATCACAAAAACCTCTATTGAGAATAATAATACTCGACGTTTAAAGATAGGGAATAGTCCTGAAAAACGGTCTACTTTGGAGAAAAATGTGTCTAGTACAGGTCAAAAAGGTGGCTTAAAAGTCCATTTTTAGCCTCAAATTCACTCTTCTAGATGTTAAAAAGTTAGGAATAGCAAATTCGGTGTTATAAACTGTCTTTATCCAGGTGTTTGAGGCGGCATTAGATACTTGCATCAAATTGAAGACTTCTAGGCTCAACCAAGTGCTTTTTGTGAAGTTGAGAAAGTGATTTGGCTTTTTAAGTTCTTTCTCTTTATTCCATAAAGAGACCGAAAATCCAATGTCCACTCTGTGGTAAGGCGAGAAACGATAGGTATTTCTATAAATTTGGTTGTCCCCCTGTAATCCGAAAGGAAATCCAGTTCCGACCGCAATATTCAGGTGTGTTCTTACATTTTTGTTTTTACGTAGATGATCTTGAAAAAAGATAGATAGATTCATAAATTGATCACTAGGTCTTGCTACATCCTTGACATCCACTACTTCTGGATTGCCGCGCTCACGGTCCTTATGCTGTATACCAGTGAGCTGCTCTCTTGCACGTAAGAAAGACAAATTGATCCACGACTCTGCTCCTTTCACAAACTCTCCATTGATTCTCATATCGATACCTGTCACGTACCCTGTCGCATCGTTTTCACCGCTGTATCGGATACGCACATTATCTACTTCGTACGAAACCACATCCCAGAGCTGCTTGTAATATGCTTCTGCAATAAAGCGAAATGGCTTCTCAATATTTCCTAAATAAAAGTCATAGGTGATTCCAGCTACTAGATGTGCTGACTTTTGAGACTTTAGATCTTTATTTACTGTGCCGTCTGGTCGCCTCAGCTCTCTATAAAAAGGAGGCTGAACATATACCCCTGCCGACAACTTATAGGACACCTCTCTAAGCGTGTTCAACGGCTTGTATAGAAATTGCATTCTTGGAGAAACCAATAGTTCTTTATTCAAATCCCAATAGCTGGCTCTTACGCCTAAAGTCAACTGCCATTCCCGCATTGCATTTAAGCGACTGGAATATGTATTCTGTGCAAAAGCCGAAAATCGATTTGAATTTAATATATTTTCTGTTTTCAAGACTTCGTTGACGAGGACTTGAGATTCATTGAAAGGCAAGGAATAGCCCGCAGAATCCAGACGTTCCCATTCGTTTATTTCATCAAAAATTTGTTCTCTTTGATATTTTGCTCCCCACTGTATAAAGTGATTTACTTCTTTTTCATCGTCACGTTCTTGTTGCAACTCTATACCGCCTTTATGTTCTGCATTGTAGACATCAAGAAATAGATAGTTTCTCACAAACTGATGTTGAGTTCCCGTACCTAGGACATTTACCAGTTCTCCAGCATTGTCATTTCCTAGACTGGTCTCAATCTCACCCAGCAGATAATCTCCGATGATATCGATGGTTTCGACTTCACTGGAGCGGAAATTACTGGTTAGAAATTTTAGATAGAAAGGATTTTTCTCTCGATCTGGAATATAGGTAAAGGACACCCCTCCCATCCCATTGGTAAATTCATCTTCTTCCTGACCTGTAAATTTAGTAGTGAGCTCTAGACCAAAATTGATAAGCCCGAGAGCCGTCGATCTACTCTGTGGAATGAAATTATATACACTTTGGTTAAAATTCCCAATTAAGCCAACTTGCCAATTTTTACTTAAATCGTACGTAAAGTAACCTTGAAAATCTGCAAAACTTGGAAAATATTCTCCTTTGGTATCTAAGGAACCTAGCAAATACTTAGTCGTTTTGTATCGTGCTCCAATCAGGTATCTAAACTTTCGATAATTGTCGTCAAGATCTATGCTGCCTTCTATATGAGCAGAACCTCCCAGCAGACTCCCCCCTATACTAGCGGCAAGGCTGTCTGGTCTTTTATATTTTACATCTAGGACTGAAGATAATTTGTCGCCATATTTTGACTGAAAACCACCTGAAGAAAAAGATAAATCTCTGACCAGGTCAATATTAGCAAAAGTAAGTCCTTCTTGTTGTCCTGACCTTATCAGCTGTGGTCGATAAATTTCAAAGTCGTTTACATACACCAGATTCTCATCGTAGTTGCCTCCACGTACATTGTATTGAGAACTAAGCTCTCCACCTGTACCTGAGTTTGCACCCAAGGCTATATGTGGCAGCACACTTTCTAAATTTCCAGTTGTAGAGGGTAGCTTCTTCAGCTCAGTCACTTCCTCTCTGATGATGGCAACATCCTTGAGTCGGGTCTCCGTGACAACGACCTCAATGTCCATGGCTTGAGGAGCAAGACCGACATCTAAATTTCGTTTTTCATTGCTTCTAAATTTTTTCAATTCTTTCTCAAAATCTTTATACCCTACTCTACTGACTACAAAAGTAAACTTCTCGCCAGTCGGAACGGCCATTCTATAGTAACCATTGATGTCTGTCTCTACTACTACAGTCGTATCCTTGAGATAAACTGTGGCAAACTCCACTCCGCTTCTAGTATCTGCATCGGTGATTCTTCCGCTCAAATTGCCGTCTTGTGCAGTAAGCACGAGGGTACTAAAACAGAAGAATAGTAAAAGTATGATTCGCATAAAGTCTAGGTAAGTATTACAAGATAACGTAGAAAAAGAATCTTAAATATCTATGACTGGATCAGACTACAACTATGTCTTTACCAATACTTTTTAGTTTGGAGATGGTACCGATGGGATCCTCAGCTTTGAATACTGCTGAGCCAGCTACCAATACCCTCGCCCCTGCTTGCAATAGTTTTTCTGCATTTTGCAAACCCACTCCACCATCTATTTCTATCTGTACGTTTGCATTACGCTCATCTATCATACCTTTCAGCTTCTTCGTCTTGGGAATGGTATTGTAGATAAATTTTTGGCCTCCAAAACCTGGATTCACAGACATCAAACAAACCAAGTCCAAGTCTTCGAGGACGTCGGCTATGGTGTCTACATTGGTGTGTGGATTTAAAGCGACTCCGGCCTTCATACCCAGCTCTTTGATTTGCTGTATGGTACGATGCAGATGAGGACAAGCTTCAGCATGAACGGTAAGAATATCTGCCCCCGCCTCTTTAAAGTCTTTTAAATAACGCTCAGGCTTTTCGATCATCAAATGCACATCTAGGGGAATCTTACTTACCGCTTTGATCGCTTTAATCACTGGAAAACCAAATGAGATATTAGGTACAAATGCACCGTCCATGACATCTACATGCACCCAATCAGCTTCAGAGTTGTTTAGCATTTCTACTTCAGCGTGAATTTTGCCAAAATCAGCGGCAAGTATGGAAGGGGCTATTAAATGTTTCATGTATTTGATTCCGTTAAAAGTGATATAATATTTTCAGGCTCAAAAGTATCCATTCTTTTAAACTTCATTAGTATTTGGATGACTGCAACGACATCTTTTTCGCAGTAAACTGCAATTCTGTCTACATCTTGCTCTTCCCAAAAGACTCTTCCTACTTCAGAACCATCAATATCGTCCTTTGGTGTAGGAATCCCAAAGATGGCGGTGAGCAACTTTAGAGAAGAGTAGTGTTTATAATCCCCAAATTTCCATAAATCCATAGTATCCAACAAATACTTGGTTTCCCAGGGCTTTTTGCCATGCAACTGGAGCAAATTGGGCAGCTCGACACCGTTGACCATCATCCTACGGCAGATATAGGGGATGTCAAACTCTCGTAGATTATGACCACATATATAGTGTGTACTGACATTATTAAAATATTGACTCATCAACTCTCCAAAATCAATGAGCAGCTGTTTCTCATCGTAGCCTTTGAAGGACTTGAGGCGCACGCTGTATTCTGCCCCACTCTTTACGATCAAGCCCCCAGAAATACAGACAATTTTTCCAAACTCAGCATATATAGCAGCCTTATCTCTGTAGAGCTCTGCGGCTAGCTCATTGGTCATTTCGGACTTTGGAATCCGCTGTATTTGAGCTGCTTTCAGCTTCCATAGATACTGCATCTCTTCACTCAATTCATGCAAATGTTGAGTCCCTGATACAGTCTCTACATCCAGAAAAAGAATATTAGTTATCGATAATGTGTCAAGCATCTGATAATGAATTGGTTAGATGAAAAAATAAGAAATATTTATCATGTAGACATTGGCTAAAAAACCATAAGTATTAGTACTTTTGACAATATTTTTGCCCCAATTTACGTATATACATTCAAACTATTACAAACTAAAAAGATCAAATTATGAGTACCAATGAAGAATCTATGCAAAAGCGAGTAACCGGAATGGGGATTATCATTGCGTTACTTCTTGGAGTAATTACGTTTCTATTAGTCAATAGAAATTCTCAAACAGAAGTGATTTCCCAACAAGCTACTGAACTCAATGACGCAGAAATGCTTAAAGAGGATCTTCAAAATCAATATGAAGAAGTCATGAATTCGCTCGATGAGCAGAAAGGTGAAAATGAAGAACTCAATGCTGTAATTGAAACACAAAAAACTGATCTCGAAGCAAGGCGAAAAAAAATATCAGTACTCGTCAATAGTGGCAAAGCTACTAAGCAGGAACTTAACAATGCAAGACTTGAGATTGACAATTTCAAAACACAGCTTGGTAGATACCTGGCTGAGCTTGATGCAGTCAAAGAACAAAATCAAATCTTGACGCGAGAAAAAATGCAGCTTGCCGAAGAAAAAAAGGTGCTGCAAACCAATGTAGAATCGGAGCGCATGAATGTAGAGAACCTCAATTCTGAAAAAGCAATGCTCGTAGGTCTTAAAGAAAACCTAGAAGAGAAAAACTCTATGCTCAACAAGAAGGTAAACTACGCTTCTGTGGTAAGAGTTACGGAAGTCACAGGTATGGGACTGAAGACTAGAAATAGTGGCAAAACAGTGCAAAAATCATTGGCGAAAAACGCTGAAAAAGTTCGCATCTGTTTCAATACTACTGAAAACGAAATTGCGCCTGGTGGTAACGAAGCATTTTATATCCGTGTCATCAATCCTATCGGCGAGACCATGGCTATAGAGGAGCTTGGCTCTGGGGTATTCACTACGACCAAGACGAAAGAAAAAGTAAGATACACGCAGCGTGCTGATATCGAGTATAATGCTGCCAAAGAAAATGTTTGTATCAATTGGGAACCAAACACTTCTTTCTCTCCTGGGATCTATGAAGTAGAAGTCTACAACAAAGGATTCATGGCTGGAACAGGTAGTTTCCAACTCAAATAAAATAGATAATAATTATCCAGTTATTATTTCTAAGAGGCAATATCTACAACAGATATTGCCTCTTTTTTTTGCACTTCTAGACCTCCAGAATAAAAGGACACGAGTAGCAAAGTGAGTTTGCTTTAGCAAACGAACACAGAGCACGGAGTGCGTCAGGACAAGAGATGGAAGTGGTTCCGCATCCTTCTGCGGAAGGAACGGACAGCTCGGTCTCGGCGCCGTAGGCACGAGATGGCCCCAAAAACATGACTATGGGATGGCAAAGTCTTTAAGGTGTATCATGCAAATGGCGATGAATCGTTTGAAAATCGTCAAAAATAGTATCTTTTGCAGTCTATTATCTTTAATTTTGAACCATTCACAACAAGGCATAGTTTAGTATACATGGAAGAAAAAAAAGAGCCTGAATTCATAAATCCAATTGACCCAGATAAGGTCGCAGAAAATCCGCATTTATTGCCATATGCGCATACGGTGGGAGGATCGGTCATCAAGCCAATAGACAAAGGGCGCGTCAAAGGGCTCTCGCTCGATGCCATGTATGAGCAGACCAATGTGCATCTTTCGCAGATCAGAAAACAGGTAGAAACGCTCATTCAACAGGCTCAAGAAGTGCATGATCGAGTGGAGATATCTGAAAAAATATATTTAGCTGACATGGGCTTCAAACCGCTCATTGGTCGTATATATTTTCTGTATCAAAAGAGTGATGAGTCCTATGTACTATCTATGATCGACCCTGAGGAATGGGGCGACAATCCACCATATGAGTTTGTGTCTGAAGTAAAATTGCTCTCTGATCATACTTGGGAAATCATCAAAAGCAATGTTTAAATACCTCCTCTCTGTTTTCGTTTTTGCTCCGCTAATCACTTTGGCGCAAATCGTCGAGTGGCATGAGGAGACTGCCTTTGATTTTGGTGTACTGAGTCAGGGACAACCTGAGGAAGTGGATTTCCACTTTACGAATATTAGCAGCGACACCCTCTATATAGACAATGTACGGAGCACCTGTGGATGTACTGCTCCATACTGGGAGCTCCGCCCTATCCTACCTGATAGCAGCTCACATATTCGCATCAAATATGATGCTTACAAAGAGGGTCACTTTTACAAAAAAATTAAAGTATTTTTCAACAAACAGCAAAAGGCAGAGCGTCTTTCTATCGCCGGAGAGGTTATTCCAAATAGCTAGTTGATCTCGCATGAGGGGCCATCACGTGCCTATCGGCGTCGTGACCGTGTCGTCCGCTATATGGGATAATGCTCGTACAATCGTATTGGAAAAAGAGGGACATTATCACTACGGCTAAGCCAATTATCCCATGCCGCTACCACCACTTGTCTCTTACGCGCTCCGCTTGTCGAGCTTTGGGGCCTGCGGCCCGTCGCGAAAGCTAAATACACATGGTCGTAAAATTGACTTTCATCATTGTGATGCTAATTGTTCAGCGTAGTTTTTATTGATTGTCAAATATTAGAAATAGGAATTTTGTTTTTCTCCAAAAGAATCTATCGCTCTTATTTTTATGTCTTTATAATATATCTCTGCAGCTTCACTTTGTATTTGAATTTTTCCTTTATTCAGTGGTAGAAATTCATCTTTATCATTTAGGTATCGAGAGTTTTTTAAAATCATTACAACCTTTCCGTTTACAATGTGCAAGCTCTTATCTTCATAACAATACAGGTCTAAAGTATTCCACTCTCCATGAGCATTTTCATAATTATTACTTCGTAAACAATAATTTTTATACGGTCCTTTCTCTCCAATATGTAAAAAGTCTTGTGTTTCATTTGCCATTGGATTCATTAAATATTCAGGCGTATATGCTCTTATATCAATGGCGGAACTGGCCTGATTCCAATAATCACCTGTATGCCCTTCCATGATTTGAAACTCTTGAGACAACATCCATGTTCTCCAATGATCTGCACCCATTGGACCGATAGAATGGTAAAGTATTCCTGAATCCTTAAGCAATTCTTTTCTTGGCGTCCATTTTTTATCCCCCCATTTAAATTTGACCTGTAAATGATAATTTTGGTACTCCTTTTTTGAGACTAAAGCACCATAGTATTCGCCACTAATTCTTATGACTGATTCTTCACCTTCATTGATAACTGTAAAAACATTGTAAAGTGGTTTGTTCATTCCAATAGGTGGAATTAACTCCCCATTTTTATTCTTGGGTGCATTCCCATCATATCCTAATTGATGTTTAAAACTTAAGTATTTGTCCCAATTAGAAAGTTCAGAGTCAATTAAATTCTCCCAGCCCTTTTCGGTTATACTTTTTTCAACTTCGTCATTCACATTACACGAGTACTGGGAAAAGGAGAATAGAATTAATGTTAAGTAGAATAATATTTTTTGGTTATTCATTTTTTCTGTATTTTCTAATTACGCTGAATACAGAGAACTGCTACCGCCATCTACAATAATAAATGGGCTTTTCCTCTGTTTTTATAAAGATAGCATATTTCCATTTTTATATCCTATTTAACCTGATTTCATTACCCATTCGAGTAACTATTCTTGTTGGTCTTCGATTTAGTCGTATAACTCTGCATGTGCATGGTATTGTTCTGGAATCATCGACTCTTTTTTTCGTATTCCGTATTGATATACTTACCGACTGCTCTAATTCATCTTACATCGAATTTATCCATTCTTTGATTAAGGTAACGCCTTCTTCATGGCTTAATTTCCGGCCAACTTCAGGCATCATTTCACTTGGATCAATGCTTTCCATTCGATAGGTCATGATCGAATTATCTGCATTTCCTTTTACGATATCATAAGGCCTTCCTCCAGTTCCTTTACCTGCTGCTATGGGATGTTTGTCAATTCCTAAATGAAATTCATTGGTTTCAAATTCCGTCAAATGTAAGGCAGAAGTATTTCCTGGACCACCTTTACTATGACAATGTCCACAATTCATATCCAAATAAGCCAAGGCTCTGCCGTGTAAACTGCCGGTAGTAGGATCGTTCCAAACGGGTGATTTTCTAACCACGTCTATATCTGGCAAGTTTGTTAATAGCCCTAAGTCAGCATAATGCACTAATTGATTCTTTGTGCCATCCTCAAAAGCAAAACTTCGATTAAGTTGTCTTGCTTTCGGACCAATGGGTGTAAGTTTATTATTGTTTACATGGCAACTTTTGCAAAGTACTTGTGAAGGAACGCTATAGGCTACTTCCATTTTTTTGCCTGCTTTATTTATCCATGCGACCTCCTTGGTTGCTCCTTCGATGGTCAGGTACGCTTCTGTTTGTTCATCATTCCAGACATAGGAAGGTAAGGTTTTCCAACCATCGCTTTCTCTTAGTAACAAACGAGTTTCCATAATACGTGTTCCTTTATCGGGTTGTGTTTCATCAACCTGATAATAAAAATTTTTGATGATATAAGTGCCAACTGGAAAGTCCAACACTTCTTTTTCACGATAGGCTACCGTCTCTCCTGCCGGTAATTTAAAAAATCGTTTCTTGTGTGTATAATCAGAAAACAAGGGTGTATTTAAATCATATGGAATAACATCTTTATTAGGTATTAACTCATTTAATTTTCCGACAAAGAAATTATATTCCGATAACTTTTCTTTTCCGAGCATTGCTTTTTTACCGGACGCTTGCTTTTGCAACATTGCTATTGCCGCATTCGTGTCGGTCGTTTTGCCTGCCTTGCTCTGCTCAACGGTTGGATTACAATTGAACATAATCAATATGAAAGTAGAAATAAGTAAGATATAAATGGCGGTTATATTCTTCATCAGGTGTTAATTAATATTTTTAGAAGATATCGATTGATCTGTTGCACACTGCTCGGTTGACTGCTTTATTACGACGTTTTTCGAATCATTCAAAACGTCTAGGTGCGCTACTAAAAAATTATCTTTTTCATTAGCACAAAAAGTACTACCCTCAGGATTCGGAACTCCATCATACCAAATATGCGCATCCTTACCTAATGTTACCAAGCTGACTAAGCCACCATCTTTACTTTGGATTTTTTTTCTGAAGCTGCCAAACGACCACTTATTATTGCTGAAAGAAATACCGACAGAATGTGGATTATAATTTTTGTCTTTTCCATATTGTGCATTAATTGCATCTTCCCTTAAACTGGTCTCCTCTTCAATACCAACTTTCATTCTTGCTTTTTCACTTTCAGCAATGGGTACAAAAGCTTTGTCTTTAGTGGCATAATAAGAGCCTTTGAAACTGTATATTATTGCTGGAAATGGATTATCTATAATCTCATTGTCATTAATACGCACATTTTTTCCTGCCCATATCATTATCCCTGTTCCTGGAATAGTGGAAGAAGCGACATTACCTGCTGGTGCAAAATTGTATAAGGTGTTTTCATAAATCTCATTATCATGAATGTGAACATTATCCATATATCTGGTAAGCCCGGGAATATCCAATGCTGTTATTCCTGATGTATTATGAAAAGTCTTATTGTTATATATCTCAACGTTTGCAGAATTTTCAATATTAATTCCACAAACATTCTCGTGCGCAATATTATTTCTGATGACAATATTTTCAGATTGTCCCACATAAAGTCCGGAGTCTGAACCTCTTAGTGCTTCACAGTTTTCTATTAAAATATTCTTACAAATCACAGGGTATAAACCGTATGCACCCAATTTGTCATTGGGTTTATCTGTCCACTCTGTTTTGATATGTCGAAAGGTAAGTGTGTCAACATATATAGCCTTGATGTTATCACCAATCGCATCTTGAATGGTAAATCCTTCTAGTGTAATATTATGACCATTTGCTACTCTGATTCCTTCTGCCCCTTCGGTCTGACCTCTAAACGAAAGGACTGTTTTGTCCATTCCTGCTCCCTTTATTGTAATATTATTCTTACCATCTAAAATAAGGGCCTTAGAAAATTTGAAATACCCTTCAGGCAATTCTATCGTTTCTCCATCCTGAGCTAATTGAAACAATCGTTGAAAATCAGTCTCTAAATCAACATACTCATCCAGAGGTTTTTGTGGTCTGTTTTCATAGACCTGGTAGTCAAATGCAAACCACCAAATTAGCCCGATAACCAATAATACGGTTAGTGTAAAACCAGTATACTTTAGGAATTTTTTCATAATCAAAAGGTTGAATAGTAAATCAATAGCTCTATAATACGAGTAATTATTCATATTTCATAAAATAATACGAACAATTACTCATATTATGCCTAAAAAACCATATTTTGTACTTAGATACTAAATAATAGCAGATAAATAAATGGGGTTGGTCTACAAGCAGACTTGCTTATTTAAGAAGATTAAGTGGATAAGTGTAGGGAGCATTACACGGTACTAGACAAATGAAAATGAAAGAGAAGAACATATTGCAGCCGAAACAGAAGAGAGGTATTGCTACGAAAAAGAAGATTAAAAAAGCGGCGAAGGAGTTGATTGCCAAATCCGGATATTATACCATCACCTCAAATATGATAGCCGCCGAAGCTAATGTGCCCATTGGTAGTTTCTATAACTACTTTGGAAATAAAAAATCTTTGATGTTGGAATTGATTAAGGACTGGAATCTGGAATACCATGATCATGCTCTTTACCATTTTCCGATGATTATTAAAGAACTGAATAGTGATGAGGATATCCAGGGAAATTTAGAGAAATTGCTGGAAAAGTTTGCCTTATCTGAAATGTTGTCTAGCCCTATTTATAAAATTATTCATTCCCTACAGTTTACTGAACCAGATGTTTTGGCACTCTCAGAAGAAATTCGTAGCGTTGAAATGAAAATACTTTGCGAATATTTGGAGAGAATAAATGATCTTCACCCTGTAGATAATATTCCAATAAAAGCAAAATTAATACATAGTACCGTTGAGAATATCAC
>CALJVI010000114.1 GCA_937974575.1 uncultured Saprospiraceae bacterium
GATAAGTTGCTAGTATTTTGCATGTGAAAATATGATGCCTATCATCTTCATTGGCAAGAATTTCCGTTAGCGTATATAGCTTATCATTACACGTAAAATTCAAACCAAACCCTAAGACTAGATTTGATAATAGAATCAATATAGCTAGACATAGATAATTTTTCATTTATCAAATCCTCGTTTTTGTACTATTTAAAAACGAGTATCTGATTGGTTTAGTACCCTTTCTCCGAGGAAACACTCGTCCAATCTTATCTAAAGTAGTGAGAGAAAATTTTATTGAGCAAAGAAATATAGTTTGGACTAAATCCAGTGAACATATACTTCGTGATCAAATTGACAAAATAGATTTGATGGTATCAGGTGGTCTACCTAGCTATAGTAGAGGTTCGTGCTGGCTAATATTCTAGCATCTTCAATAGTATATCTTCAAAAGAGCTGATACAAGTGGTGCTTAACATATGGAGCTTTTTATTGAATTGAATTTACTTAGTTGCATTTATACTGCTAATAATTCTGAGCAAGTATGATATGCCATTTTCTTATTCACAAACTTTCCTGAATCTTCATCGAAGACATCGCAATTACGAATTGGTTTTGCGTAAAGATGTAGCGACATGCTTCTTTTGTTGGACAAATTTTCTAGACTGTGATAGCCCATAAAATCGATCATATAAGAAATATCATTGGTGGTAGAAATACTTGATTTGACCACAGAAAGTTTACCTAAATCGTCTGTCTTGTAGATCAACTCTTTTATGTCCCCTTCAATAACTTTTACCCAACACTCTTCACCGCCATGATTGTGAATTGGTGTCTTTTGTCCAACACTCCAGCAAAGTAGAATGAGTTCAAATTTATCATTTTCAACAATACAGTTTCTAGTGTATGCTTTGTCAGACCAAGAACAATAGTTCTCGAATACAGAAATGGGTAATTTTAAAGAGCGAAAAATGGTGTTGTATTGGAACTGGTCGCTTTCTGATAGCGCAGTAATAAACTCGTCCAAGGTGTGTAATGTTTTACTTTTTTGTTCCTCACTAATCTGATGCATTCTTCTATTTTCGTTACAAAAAAATCTGCATGCATATATTCAGTCATTGATCTATGCAAACAAATGTGATAGACTTTATCTATCAATATGTGGAGACAAAGGTAGTGATTTAAATACAAACCCTTGTTTACCAACTGATTCGCCTATAAAGACTAGGTATATTAGGGTTTTGACCATGCTTAATGAGCAAAGTCTCTTTAATTGTGGTACTTTGAGAATTGCGATTTTAATATCCACAATACTGCTCAAAACCCAAACCAAAACCCTATGCAGGACAATGACTTTATCATCAAAGTAGCCGTACTGGCACTTTATGTTGCTATCCTTTTTCTGATAGGCATCTTCGCGTCGAAGCGCATCAACAGTATGAGCGATTACTATGTTGGAGGAAAGAAGATGGGTTTTTGGGCGGTCGCTTTTTCAGCAAGAGCCACTGGAGAGTCTGGCTGGCTATTGATCGGCCTGACAGGAATGGGTGCCATGGCAGGATTCTCAGCCTACTGGGTAGTGCTTGGAGAATTGCTAGGTGTATTTATTTCATGGCAATTCATGGCCAAGCTATTCAAAAAACGCTCGGATGAATATAAGGCTATTACAATTCCTGACTATTTAGAGAGTCATTTTAAATCAAGCAGCCATACATTACGAATAATATCTGCCGCTACACTAGTGATCTTTGTAGTCATCTATGTTGCATCTCAAATGGACGTCACGGGAATCGCCTTCGAGTCTATGTTGGGTATTGATTATAGAATTGGGGCACTGGTTGGCTTCTTTATTGTCTTGGCGTATATTTTCATTGGTGGCTTTGTCGCGGCGGTATGGTCTGATATGTTTCAAGGTGTTTTGATGTTTTTTGGTTTAGTCTTACTTCCAATAGTTGTATGGTTTTCGATGGATCAAGGTACCGATATTACAGCGAGTCTTTATGCTATAGATCCTACCTTGACTCAGATCATGGGTCGTAGTGATGATTGGTTGATGAACCTATTTACGATTCTAGGTTTCTCTATGATTGGTTTAGGGTTTCTAGGTTCGCCCCAGGTTTATGTTCGTTTCATGTCTATAGAGTCTGTAAAAGAAATCGATAAAGGAAAATGGGTTGCCTTGTTGTTTACCCTCTTGACAGATGCTGCGGCTGTAACGATTGGTATTCTTGCTCGTGTTTATTTCACTAAAGAAGGGCAAGATCCTGAGGCAATACTAGGAAATGGCGGTGAAGATGTATTGAGTATGATTACCAATGAGTTTCTTCCTACAATTTTAGTAGCCATATTTATTGCCATTGTGCTTTCTGCAATTATGTCCACTATTGATTCTTTACTTATCCTTGCTTCTAGCGCAGTAACACGTGATTTTTATCAAAAGATTTTTAGGCCTGATCTAAAAGACGAGGACCTAACCAACTTCTCTAGAATGATAACAATTGCTATGGCCGTAGCTGCGCTTTGTATTGCTATCATCTTATACAATTTATATCCAGATAGACAGATTTTCTGGATCATGATATTTGGATGGTCCGGAATAGCCGCTACTTTTTGCCCAGTCATTATTCTATCTCTTTTTTGGAAAGGATATACTGAAAAAGGAGCTATAGCTTCCATGATCACGGGATTCTTGTCGGTGATTTTCTTTAAATTTGTAGTCTCCAATTTGGACGGTATAGGACCCTATTTTGTGGAGTTGGATGTACTGGCTCCTTCTTTTGCTCTAGCCATGATTACGGGATGGTTGGTATCGAAGATGTATCCTTAGTAAGCGAAATTTTGAATAGATTCTTATAAGTGAATAACAAAAAGTAAACCTTATTAGCGGAGGCGAAAGCTGGAGCTCGACAAAGCGGAGCGCGTAGAGACAAGTGGTAGTAGCGGCACAAAAAAAGCCACTGAATTTTCTCAGTGGCTTTTTTTGTATAGCGGATGACACGGTCACGTCCTGACGTAGGCTCTTCGCCGAAGTCGGGGTCGTGATGGCCCCAAATAATATTAAGCTTTTTGATACATGACTGACTTGACGGCTTGAATGATCTTCCTTGGATTGGGGAGATACTCAGATACCAGGGTCGGTGCATATGGCAAAGAAACGTCAGCTGAATTGACTCTCACTACCGGTGCATCTAAATAATCGAAAGCGTACTTCTGTACTTCGTAAGCGATCTCTGCGGATACGCCTGCAAAAGGCCATGACTCATCCACTACTACGATGCGGTTGGTCTTCTTGACACTGTCGACAATAGTCTTGTGATCCAATGGACGAATAGTCCTAAGGTCGATCACTTCAGCGGAGATTCCTTCTTTGGCCAATTCATCGGCTGCGGCGTTTACTTCTAGCATCATCTTGTTGAATGAAACGAGGGTCACGTCTGTACCTTCTCTACGGACAGCGGCCTTACCGATCGGTACCAAGTACTCCTCCTCTGGCACTATACCTGTGAGTCCGTAGCTGCTCTCCGATTCCATAAAGCAAATAGGGTCATTGTCTCTAATGGCAGATTTCATCAATCCTTTGGAATCGTATGGGTCGATGGTAGAAATCACTTTGAGGCCTGGACAGTTTGCCAACCAGGACTCGAAGGTCTGTGAGTGCTGCTGCGCCAACTGGCCAGCAGATCCTGATGGACCTCTAAATACAATAGGACATGAAAAGTCTCCTGCCGACTGCGAAAGGGTTTTGGCTGCATTGTTTACAATCTGATCAAATGCCAGAACTGCAAAATTCCAAGTCATAAACTCGACGATAGGTCGAAGGCCATTCATAGCCGCTCCAACACCAATACCAGCGAATCCAAGTTCTGCAATAGGCGTATCAATCACGCGTTTTGCTCCAAACTCATCTAGCATACCTTTACTTACCTTATATGCACCATTATACTCTGCTACTTCCTCTCCCATGAGGAATACGTTTTCGTCTCTGCGCATTTCTTCTGACATCGCCTCTCTAAGGGCGTCTCTCACTTGGATTTCTCTACTCATGAATCGTAATTTTAGACCTCAAATATAAGGATTGATTAACTTTTAATACCTGATTGGTACGAAAGAAATCTTTCTATGATATGTTTTTATTCTTGTTTTATTATTTTTTGCTGTACAATTGACTGTATCATAGTGGATTAACTATAAAAAATATTTTTGAAGTGACTATTAATGCTTTATGAAAGTCTTAAAGAATAGAACATTCGCACGATTTTTGAGTTATTTAAAAGATATCAAAAATAAACTGTAACGTAACATCGTTGTAGCGTTATCAATAAAAAATAAACCATGAGAAAAAGTAAAAATTCATTATTCATTTTAGGAGCAGTTTTATTGGGTTCATTATCGTCTTGTAACAGAGGTGTTGGATGCCCTAGTAATTTTTCTATTTCTGCTGATACTATCGATACCATTACGACCACTGTTACTACAGTAGTATCTATATTATTCTAATCTATTGGATACCAATGAGCTGATCATAACTAGTGACGGCTCCCACTCTATACTTTCCTCACAATTTGAGGTGTCATATCATTCTAGACATGGCGCCATAGGAGAAACTCAACACGTGTTTATCAATGCGGGTCTTCTGCCTAAGATGCACCTAGCACAGATCCATGTACTTGGAATCGGATTTGGCACTGGTCTAAACGTGATGATGAGCCTCTTAGAGGCTAAGAAATCGGAAAGTAAATTCTACTACGAAGCTATCGAAGCTTTTCCCATATCTGTTCAAACTGCTGATAAAATCAACTATGCTGAGCAGCTTCAGATTGAACATGACGTATATATGCGTTTGCATAAGTCTGCATGGGATGAAACCCACGAGCTACTACCTAACTTTTCCTTTCAAAAGAAACTTGCAAGATTTGAGACCTTCGAAAGCGATGTGCTTTTTGATGTGATCTTTTTTGATGCCTTTGCGCCGAGTGCACAACCTGAGCTTTGGGATACTCAACTGCTTGGCAAAATGTATGATCTGCTAAAACCCGATGGCGTACTTACTACCTACTGTGCGCAAGGCCAGTTTAAACGCAATCTAAAAGCGGTGGGATTTACAATAGAGCCTTTGCCCGGGCCTCCTGGAAAACGGGAAATGACTAGGGCTAGGAAG
>CALJVI010000115.1 GCA_937974575.1 uncultured Saprospiraceae bacterium
ACGCCTCCAAATGCTATCGTTTTTGCCAGTGGGTATATCAAAGTATCTGAAATGGCAAAGGCAGGAATTCTTTTAAACTTGATTTCCATATTCGCCATTAGTCTGTTTATGTATTGGATTATTCCCTTGGTGTTTTGATAGGGGTTTCATGCGGGATTTTACGCTTATTAGCGTTTGATGCTATACGCTCAATCTATATACTGTAAGAATCAGAATTTTCAGAATTGTAGAATTTTCAGAATTTTGATTTTGGTGTATTGAGGTGCTTTACTCTAAATTTGAGTTTGATTCAATCTGCTGTTATCTGCTTAATCAGCGTCATCAGCGTTCTACCGAAGAAGAATGGATTATAAGCCGCATGAATGCCTTTCTTCAATGCCCTTATATGTGCTTCTTAAATGTCTTATATGTTTAAAAGATCTCTATTGGAGAACACACCAATCTGCTCTTATCGGCTCAATCCTTATACTGTAAGAATCAGAATTTTCAGAATTATAGAATTTCCAGAATTTTGATTTTGGCGTATTGAAGTTTTTTACGCTAATTATAGTTTGATCCAATCTGCTCTTATTCGCTTAATCCTTATACTGTAAGAATCAGAATTTTCAGAATTGTAGAATTTTCAGAATTTTGATTTTGGTGTATTGAAGTTTTTTACGCTAATTATAGTTTGATCCAATCTGCTCTTATCCGCTTAATCAGCGTCGTCAGCGTTCTACAGAAGGAGAATTGATTTTAAGCAGCACGAATGCCTTTCTTAAATGCCCTTATATGTGCTTCTTAAATGTCTTATATGTTTAACAGATCTCGATTGGGGAACATGCCAATCTGCTGTTATCGACTCAATCCTTATACTGTAAGAATCAGAATTTTCAGAATTGTAGAATTTCCAGAATTTTGATTTTGGCGTATTGAGGTGCTTTACTCTAAATTTGAGTTTGATCCAATCTGCACTTATCCCCCTAATTAATTCATCAAAAACAACTGAAAGTCCACCCTCCTGTTTTGACTTCTTCCATACTCAGACTCATTTTCTGCTACCGGAAATCTTGCACCAAAACCAATATAACTCATTTGATTTTCAGGAACACCTCTTTCACGCAAGTAACGGATACATTCGCGAGCACGTTTTTCAGACAACCTTTGGTTAACTGTATCCTGACCTCTATCATCTGTATGCCCAGATACCTTAAGTTGGTACTGTGGATTTGAAATCATCAAATTTACCACTTGATTGAGCACATCATACGAGTCTGCAGTTAAATCATTGCTTAACACCTTAAATTGCACCCTCTTGGTAGCATCAGACATCAGCGTCATTGCACTTTCTGGGACAAGACGAGTATTGGTATTGTAGTTGGTGTAATCCGTTCTAGCAGGAGCCCTATTTACTATGACAGGAGCAGTGTTTGTGATCTCAGGGCAACCATTGTTAAGGGACGTTCCTTTAGCATTTGGACAAGTATCTTTGTAGTCAGCAATACCATCATCATCAGAGTCAGGGCATCCAGCCAAAGAACCCATTGAATTGGGGCAAGCATCAAATCTATCTGCAAAACCGTCACCATCCGAATCTGGACATCCATTGACGGTACCTGCAGTATTTGGGCACTCATCATCAGCGTCAGAGAAACTATCCCCATCCGAGTCCACCATTAAGCCCTTAGCACCTTTTGACGTCATATCATTAGTGTCTTCTTTTATGGTTGCATCTAATGTAACGTTCTCATCTTCCATCTTATCAGTGGTAGTGACGCTCACCACATCACTGGCTGGAGCTTCAGGGCACCCACCAAAACCAGCAGTACCTGGCAAATCAGGACACTTATCTTTTGCATCCGCTACTCCATCTTGATCCGCATCTGGACATCCATTTGCAGTACCTACTGTATTCGGACAATCATCCACTATATCCGCTACTCCATCGGCATCACTATCTGGGCAACCATTCAAAGCTTTCAATCCGATTACATCTGGGCAGCTATCATCTGCATCACCGATCCCGTCATTGTCTGAATCCAAGCAACCACCAAACTGTTTTCTACCCGCTATATTTGGACATCGATCCTTGTCATCATCTATACCATCACCATCCGTATCAGAAAGCATTTTCTCTATTTCTTTAGTAGTGAGTGTAGGACCTACGATCGCTACCAAGCCCAAACCATATTGCATATTTTTTCTAGGGAGGTCATTATTTAGGTCAGATCTATATTCTGCTTTAACCTGAAAAAAGCCCCACTTCCCAATCCTAAAGTTAGCACCTGCTCCTACTGGAATTTGCTGATACATATCTACGCCTTCTTCTTTCGTACCTCCAAATCCTGCATATACGAAAGGAGCTACTGGGCTTTCATTACCAAAATAAGTAGCCTGTACTGTAAGGTCCAAACCTATAAAAGACCTATTTTTCGCGAAGTCAAATTCACCAGAACTCAGGAGTCCTCCCTTAAATGGGACTCTCAAGCTTATAAACTTATTAAGATGTCTGCTGTATGAAAACTCAAATCCGGTAGTCAGTCCCCCAAAACCAAAATCTTGGCCTTCTTCAAAGGAAGCGTGATCGATGAGTAGCAATTGGCCACCAAAACCATTGGGCCGATCAAAATCTTGTGCATTGATCGCATAAGATGTAAAAACTACAATTAGTAGTGAGATTGCTATTCTTAGTGACTTCATCATATAACGTTTGTTGACCACATATAACAATTTGTCTAATAGCACATTAGCAAATGATTAATAAGTGGTGTAGTTTGAAAACTGGCTTATAGAATGGAATCACCTGAATTATAGGCTTTTCGTGCCGAAAAGATAGTGCTTTATGGACTATTTGACATTATAAATATGCGAAATTTATAAATTGACAATAGCCAGAGTAAACTATTACTCACCCTCTTATGTTAGATACTAAAATAAATTAAGATGTACGTACCTAAAGAAACCCAGAAAAAGATGCTGCTCAATACTGGAACTTCTCTGTACGAACTCACCACTAATAAGAATGTACTTTTAGTATTTTTGCGTCATTTTGGATGTGTATTTTGCAAAGAGGCACTCAAAGATCTCGCCTCCAAGAAGCAATCTATTGCTGATAAAGGAGTAGAATTGGTATTTGTACATATGTCGGATAACAATATCGCTGACCGCTATTTTAAAGATTTCAATCTTAGTGGCTGCGCACACATTAGTGACCCAAATAAAGAATACTATCATGCCTTCGGTTTGAGAAAAGGTTCCTTCACCCAACTTTATGGACTACAAACTTGGGTCAGAGGATTTGCACCCGTCAATAAAGGCAACAAACTTGAAGTCAGTAAGAGCTTAGGCGATGCTACACAAATGCCAGGGATCTTCCACATCTTTGATGGCAAAATACTGGACAGCTATATTCATAAATTAGCATCCGACAATCCAGACTACATGAAACTGGCAGAATGCTGCCTGACACAATAGTCTTATATAAATCATTTTTAATTCCATAATTTCTCTAACTTACCCACATGATTGGATTACGCTTTTCTGAATTTATACCTACTGACTTAGCTGGCTCTACTTTTGAAAAACTATTAAGATTATTCAAAGAAATGCTGGTCCATACTTCTGGTAATGTCAGCGAAGCATTGTCTTGGTTGACAGAATTGGATAAGCAATATAAGCTTACCAATGAAGAATACGGTATGGCAGATTTTATCCAAGATCTCATCGACAAAGGATATATCAAAAATCCTAAAGATGGGGATGGTGGTTTTAGACCTTCCAAAAAAATGGAAATCGCATTGCGCCAAAAAGCATTAGAGGATGTGTTCGGTAAAATCAAAAAGGCAAATCGAGGAAATCACAATACCAGCTCTACAGGCCGTGGAGATGAACACACCTCCGACTTAAAACCCTATGAATTCGGAGACAGTTTAGAAAATATTGCCATCTCAGAATCCATCAAAAATGCTCAAATCAATCACGGTATAGATGGATTTAGCTTGACCAATGAGGACTTGGAGGTAAGAGAAACCTACTACCAAAGTCAGATGAGCACAGTGCTGATGATAGACATCTCACACTCCATGATTTTGTATGGTGAAGACCGGATCACACCTGCTAAGAAGGTAGCCATGGCCCTGTCCGAATTGATAACCACTCGCTATCCCAAAGACACGCTAGACATCTTAGTATTTGGCAACGACGCCTGGACTATAAAAATCAAAGATCTCCCGTACCTTGAAGTAGGGCCTTATCATACCAACACGATTGCAGGACTAGAGCTTGCCATGGATCTACTTCGCAAACGTAAGAATCCAAACAAGCAAATCTTCATGATCACAGATGGCAAACCCACCTGTATGAAAAAAGGAAAGAAATATTATAAGAACAGTTTCGGTCTCGATCGTAAGATTATAAACAGGACACTTGCTTTAGCCTCTTCTTGTCGCAAAATGCAAGTGCCCATCACCACCTTTATGATTGCTAGTGATCCTTATCTCAAAAACTTTGTAGAACAGTTCACCAAAGCCAATCAAGGCAAGGCATACTATAGCGGGCTCAACGGTCTTGGTGAGTTTGTATTCCGTGATTACAAGCACAACAAAAGCCGTCGGCCAAGATAAATAATGACTTTTTACTAAGCCATTATTGTACTTTCCTTCTTGATCATTTTCACTACTCCATTTATCCAGTCAGGATCATCGTTGAGACTGGGTACCAGATCGATATGCTCACCGCCCCATTCCTGAAATTCTTCTTGATACTCATCAGAAATTTCAATAATCGTCTCTAAGCAATCTGACACAAATGCTGGGCTAAAAACCAACAGACGCTTAGCACCTTTATTGGCCAATTCTTCTAATACTTTTATCGTGTAAGGCTGAACCCATGGATCTGGTCCAAGTCGAGATTGGTAGCTTATAGTAAAGTCAGATCTATCTAATCCTAGCTTATCGGCAATCAAAAAAGAAGTACCATGACATTGTGCAGAATAGCAAAACTGGTTGCGCTCTGTGATGTTGTTACAGCATCCTTCTTGCTTCAAACAATGATCACAATTATCCGTTTTTCTCAATTGACTTTGAGGTAGACCATGGTACGAGAAGATGATATGATCATAGGAATCTAAATCAAACTTTCTTGCATTCTTTACAAACACATTTACCAGATCCTCATTGTCATAAAACGAATTTATAATTCTTACATTAGGTATTGCCAACTGCTTCCCTACTATTCGCATCACTTCTTCATGCACTGATCCAGTGGATGCAGATGCATAGTGTGGAAACAAAGGCAGCACGATAAGATCATGTATATTATGCTTATTCAGTTTATCTATAGCAGAATCAATACTTGGGTTTTGATATCGCATAGCAAGCTCTACCACATACTCCGGACCCAACTGCTCTCGCACTCCATCAACCAGTATCTCTCCATAATATTTGAGCGGAGATCCATTTTCTGTCCATAGTTTCTGATATAACTTTCCTGAACTGCCAGACCGAAAAGGAGCAATGAAACCACGCACCAACAGCTGACGAAATATCCAAGGAATATCAATTACACGCTTATCCAGCAAGAATTGCTTTAGATATCTATAGACGTCATAGCGACCTGGTGAGTCTGGCGTACCCAAGTTGACGATCAGCACCCCTATTTTCCCCTTGTTTCTCATATGTCTCATTTCAATTTGAACAGCAAATTAATAGATAAGTTTACTCTTTTTAATCTCTATAGTGTAAAAATAGGAAAGATATCAATTAAACTATTTGGGGACTATCACGATCTTGACTTGGCGGGGCCTGCGTCAAGACGTGACCGGGCTATACATTCCTACTCCTTCCTCCGGTCGGAGTACCATTTCTATCCCTTATTCCTACGCGCCGTCCAGACGTTCCGTTCCACTCCAGTCTGGACCTATGGCTTGTCGAGCTCCAGCTATTCGCTTCCGCGACGATGTGTTTATAACAAAACAATAGAAAACTACTTGGGAAGGATCAACTTTCTTTTCAGTGTTGGACGCTGTGTGATTTCATGAAAGCAAATCGCATCTTGAGCATAATAATGCGTCACCAATGATTTGCGGGTAAGTGTCTTGTCATGATGAGGCTCCCCACCATGTAATAAATTAGAGTGCCAAAGCAACACGTCACCCGATTCCGCAAAAAGTAACTTACGTTCAAAGTGATGCTCATCCAACACGGATGCAATTTTGTCCTCGTACACACTATAATCCTTGTCTCCAAGAAAGTAGTTGCTCCCTGTATTGTCATAGTCACTATTGACTATATAAGGCAACTTATGAGAACCAGGATAATAGTGAAGCGGACCGTTTTGATGTGTAGTAGACTCCAATGCAATCCAAGCAGCAATGATATTGCCATAAGGAAAGGTGGACATATGCACAGAGTCGCTGTGTGTTCGCTGCTCACTACCAGTCAAAAAATTAATGCTTTGAAAAAGCTCCATCTCTTTGCCCATAAGCAAATCTATAATCTTCATCAGCTCCGGGTCTGCTCCTGCACGCAGCATGATATCAGAATAATGAATCGCAAACATCATCTTATTGCCAACCCACTGCGCTTTCTTACTTTCATCTAAATGCTCAACCTCCTTATTGATTTGTTTCACTCTTTCTGGTGAAAAGAATCCTTTCAATATGACATATCCATTTTCAGACCATGAGAGGAGTTCTTCTTGCCTCTGCACAGCAAGTTTCTTAAAGGCTGCTACTTTAGGTAAAGTGTCTCTTGAGTTGAGACGATCATGAATATTAAGTGGAGAATCAAGACCAACGAAATCTTTGCTGGAGATAGAGGAATAGTAGTTTTTTTCAATACCGTATTTTTTATACTTAGGCAGATTATGCACCAGCTGATCCCGCTTGAGAAGATTGTAAGCCTCATATGCGGGCTTGAATTTTCGAAGGAACTGACTAATCATTGGTTTGAAAACTAATATGCGCTAATAGACAAGTGTATCAAACTTGTATTTTAATCGAATACCTATACCATGAACATTGTTGGTTCGATTTACAATCTCAATATTAAATTTTTTAAGTTCAATACCAAATCCAAAATCAAAACGAAGATTAAAAGCACTGATCTTAAAGTCGTCATTCTGATATACAGGCGGATCATCCGTTCTTGAACCGATAATATCTCGATTGCCCGTTTCTTCATCTGGTATTCCCAAATATCGAGTTTCTAAATAATTGGGAGCTACTGTTTGTCGAAATGTGATTTGTGGTCCAAAGCCGACAAGCAAGTATATTTTTGGGTTAGAGATGTATTCAAATTTAATGGAGAATGCAGTTGAGAATTTAAAATCCTCATGCTTAGTTCTGAATCGGTAATCTATAATAGTAGTATCATTATCTGGCGAAGTATCAACGATAAAAGAGGTATCCCTATAAGACCTGTAACCAAATCCTGCTCCATAGGAAAGTCCTACTTGTCCTAAAATCTTGCGCTCTTGGTAAACACCCAACTCCAATCCATAGCCTTTATTAGAGGACAATAACTTTTGGCTCATAGATTCAACCTGCCCGTAAAAACCTGTAGTAATCTCCCTAACCCTAACACTATCAGGCTCTTGCCCGAATACAGAAAAAGATATGATGCAAAATGCAAACAAAAACCAAAATGACTTTGACATGTAGTAATTCAATTGAAAATATATACAACAGACACAAAATTAGGTCTTTGCGCTGCAAAGGAACATAAAAACTTTAGTTGTTTTTAGTTTTGGATGGGGATTCTGGTACATTTTCATTGAAATTGACAATACACTTACGACCCGTGAGATCCATTTTCATACTACCAGGTTTGAGCAACAACTTGATAAAATCATCTCCTAAGAAAGTACGTCTCCAACCCGACATAAAATCCAGTGTAGTGTCACCAAATTGAGCTTTCGCCAAATTGCTTTTCTGTAAAACCAAAGATTGAGATATTCCGAACTCAGAACACTTTTGCTTTACTAAAAGAAATAACATTTCATTGGTTAAAGCCATCTCGTCACTGACATCGTCTATAAACTTGATATTCTGTGCTACTTCGCTTTCTTCTTTACTAGCTTTCTTGTCGTAGAGTTCCTTAAAAGTGTCCCAGTTTCTTTCAATTGATCTATTAGAAATGGTTCTATTGTCTTTCAGTGCTTCTTTACCCGACTTGATATTTTTGACTATTGTAGCCATGAGTCTTTTTGGTAAGACTTGCTCTTTAGTTTTATTCTTTTCTTCAGCCAACTCATCTCTCCAGATATAGAGTCTCATCAAAAATATTCTTTCTCTGACCGTAAGGTTTTTCATGAGCTTATTCTGACGAGCTTCATGGAACTTATCACGAACATAGTATTCCGTACTTTCCAACCTTTTCATCTCCGTGTTGGACCATTTTGTTAATTTTTTCTCCTTAAGTGAAGCGCTAAGTGCCTCGTAGAGATCCTTGAGATGGATAATATCATTGATGGCGTACTGAATTTGCTTTTTCCCCAATGGACGCTTTTCCCAGTCCGTTACGGTGTAGGATTTTGAAATATTAACGTTCAATTCCTTTTTAAGTAATTTCTGAAAGCTTACCGGGTATCTATATCCCACAAAACCAGCCGCTATCTGTGTATCGAACACATTCTGAGGCAAAGTCTTATATAAACTGTGCAATATTTGATAATCATTGACTCCAGCATGAGAAATCACCAAAATATCGGGATCTGAAATCATCTTTAACAAGATGTTTATTGACTTCAGCTTAATGGTATCAAATAGATAAGATCCATTCTTAGTCTGTATTTGGATGAGGCAAAGTAGCGTATTGTAACGGTTCTCCCCTACAAACTCCGTATCAAAACCCATCCATTTTATATCGGTATTATCTTTTTTGAACTTTTGTAGACCCTTCTGATCCTCTATATATGTGTATTCCAATTCCTCTTTATTCTGTCTCAATCTAATCAATTATTTTATGTTGTAAATACTCCAAAGCTTTATAAACTCATATGAAAGTAGGAATAATTACTGCTATTGAATAATAAGTATTAGCAATTAATGTAATTTAACAAATGTCTACAGTATAACGTTATATTAAAAATAATAGACATCTATTTTAAGGTCTTTTCTTGCCAAAATTTAAAAACACAACAATTCATGTTTAAACGATTGATTTTCTTCATATTAGCAGTTCTAATATTGATTATTGCAGCCTTTGTACTAATCCCTGTCTTATTTAAGGGTGAATTACAAAACCTTGCTTCTGAAGAAATAAACAAAAATATCAATGCCAAATTTGCCTTCAATGATGTTGACGTCTCCTTATTAAAATCATTTCCAGACTTTTCGGTTTGCTTGGAAGACTATGATATCCAAGGAATTGACCAGTTTGAAGGCATATCTCTAGCCAAAGGAAAATCATTGTGTATCAACGCAAATTTATGGTCAGTGATCAGTAAATCCAAGCAAATAAAGGTAAAGTCCATCTACTTAGACGAACCTGTCATAAACTTAGTAATCTCCAGGTCTGGTAAAGCCAATTATGACATTACTAAACCCTCCGAAACGCCAGAAAGTACCAGTGAATCGCCAGCCTATCAATTGGATTTAGAGAATTATAAGATCTCTAATGGTCAATTTAGCTATATCGACAAGGCTTCTGCTCTATATATGCATGCGGAAGACATTGATCACTCAGGAATAGGAAGCTTTACAAGCTCTGTTTTTGACTTGATTTCAGAGACTTCTATGGAGAATGTTATTTTTAGCACAGGAGGAATCAACTATTTGAGCAAGGCTAAACTGGATTTGGATGCGATTTTCAATATTGATCTCAATTCCTCAAAATATACTCTTAAAGAAAATGAACTCCTGCTCAATGCCCTAAAATTGAAAGCAGATGGCTTTGTACAGACCATTGGAGATGATATTAAAATGGATTTGGACTTCTCTGCACCTACCAATTCCTTAAAAGAACTGATTTCTTTAGTCCCAGGTGCATACACCAAAGATTATAAGAATGTAGATGCCACAGGTGGTGTTAATTTCAAAGGCTACGCCAAAGGCACGTATAATGCTGCAAAGAATCAGATGCCGCAATTTGCGATTGACGTAAATGTTAATGATGGTCAAGTAAAATACCCTGAACTACCTTTAGGAATAAACGATATCAATTCCAACATTTCAATCAAGAGTCCTAGCAGTGACTTTGATGATATGGTTATCGATATCCAAGCCCTGAAATTGAAAATTGGAGATGAACCTTTTGAAGGACGACTACTTTTAAAGACTCCTATGTCAGATCCAGATATTGATACCAAAATGAAAGGTGTCATAGATCTTGCTCAATTAGCAAAAGCTTTCCCCATGGAAGGAGTAGATAATATAAGTGGAATAGTGGACACTGATTTTGAAATAAAAACAAAAATGTCCACCCTCGATAAAGGAGCCTACGACGAGACCAATATGAAAGGTAAATTGGCTATTCAAAACATGAACTATGAGGCTAAAGGGAGCCCTCCCATTGTCATCAATAAAATGCAAGTAGACTTTATTCCAGAATTCTTAAAGATCAATCAGTTTGATGCTAAACTTGGAAAAAGCGACATTAAAGCTTCCGGTAAAATAGATAATTTTTTAGCCTATTTTTCTCCTAAGAAAACGATGAAAGGGAACATGCTTATTGAATCCACTTTTTTCGATGCAGATGAGTGGATGACTGAAAATGCAGAGACCACCACTACAACCGAAAATGTTGATTTGGATGAAGAAAATGCAGAAGTATTTGACCGCTTCGATTTTACTTTAGATACCAAAGTAGATAGAATAAAGTACAGTGAATATGATCTGCGAAACAACTATCTAAAAGGACACTTTACCCCAAATGCTATTTCACTAGACAACTTTCAAACAGAGATCGGAAAAAGCGATTTTAAAGGTCGTGGCAAGCTAAGCAATATCTTTGCTTACCTCTTCGAAAACGGGGTATTGAAAGGTGACATAAGCCTCAAGAGTGACTTCATTGATGCCAATCAATTCATGGCAGAATCGACGGGTGAAGCCGAAGCAAAAAATATGGCCAATGATGACAATCTTGATCCATTTTTAGTTCCTAAAAACATGGACATCAACGTTTCAGCAGATATAGCTAAGTTGCTTTATACAGATATGGATATCACAAAAGTGCGTGGCAAAGTACTCATTAAGGATCAAGCCATGCTAATGGACAAGGTCAATATGAAGACCCTTGGTGGTAATATGAATGTCAATGGATCATACAATACAAAAGATCCTGATCAGCCAAAATTCGAACTTAAGTATGGAGTAGATAGATTAAATTTCAAACAGACATTTGAAAAGTTTAACACCTTCAAAATATTAATGCCAATGGCCAAATTTTTGGATGGAGATTTTTCAACTGACATGAGTTTCAATGGACTACTCGGCAAGGATATGGTACCAGATATCACCACCCTTACTGCTGATGGATTTATTCAAACCTTCAATGCTGTACTCAACAATTTTGAACCCATAGAAAAGGTAGGTGAAAAGCTTAATTTGAAGTGGTTGAAAAGGATAAATTTGGATGATTCTAAAAATTGGTTCTCTGTAAAAGATGGTCAAGTAATTTTGGAAGAAACCAAACACAAAATAAAAGATATCACTATGGTTGTAGGAGGTACACATGGTTTTGATAGCGACATGAACTATACCATGAAAGCTAAGATCCCTAAGAAACTTCTAGGGAACAATGCAGCTACACAAGTAGCAAACAAAGGCCTAGATTTCCTCAATAAGGAAGCTTCTAAAATTGGCGTAAATTTAGCAAATGGAGACTTCGTAAATGTCCTTGTAAAGTTTACTGGAACAATGAAGAATCCCAAAGTCAAAGTTACTCCCCTCAGCGCCGAAGGACAATCTGTAAAAGATATGGCAAAGGATGTAGTCAACCAAGTCAAAGAAACAGTCAAGGATACTGTAACCAAAGTAGTAAAAGCTAAAGTCGATGATGGAAAAGCAAAGATAGCAGCAGAGAAAGCAAGGCTTGAAGCAGAAGCGGATGCTAAAATCAAAAAAATTAGAGCAGATGCTAAAAAACAAGTTGATCGAGCAAGAGCCGAAGCTAAAAAAAGAGCTGATCAAGCCAAACGTGCTGCATACAAAGAAGCTGACGCATTGGTTGAAAAGGTGGGAAACAACCCACTAAAAAAGCTAGCAGCTAAGGAAGGAGCCAAATTAGCCAAAAAGAAAGCAGATGACATACATCGTAAGGCACTCCAAAAAGTAGATGCAGGTACAGACAAAATCATGCAGAGAGCAGATGCTGAAACAAAGAAAATTCGCGATAGCTACGACAAACGAATCAGCAAACTTGAAAATAAGGCAGGTATGTAAACCAACCTATCCCCTATCATGTAGACTCATTAAGGCTGTATAGCTCAAGTGTGCATGAGGAGTTGGGCTTATATATTACAAGTTTTTGGGATGCTGAATAGGTAAATAATTCCTTCCATCCCTTTGATGATTGTCACTGCTTTTGCCTATTTTTGGCGCATAACAATACGGTATACAATGGCTAAAGTAAAAAAGAAGGAATTAGGCTTAGGGATAAGAGCATTACTTGGAAATAATACTCCGGAGAATGTAGAAGACAACAAAAAGGTGGTAAAAGCACTTTCTTCGAGTACTGCACTGATACCTATAGCTCAAATAAAAGCTAATCCCAGTCAGCCCAGAACAGACTTTGCTCCGGAAGCACTCAATGAACTGGCTGCATCCATAAAAGCACATGGAATCATACAACCGCTAACCTTAAGATCTACTGGTGAAGACCAGTATGAGATCATTAGTGGAGAAAGAAGATTCAGAGCTGCTCAAATTGCGGAGCTTACGGAAGTACCTGCTTATGTACGTATAGCCAATGATCAAGAGCTGCTAGAGATGGCACTTATAGAGAATATCCAAAGAGAAGATCTAAATCCTCTTGAAGTTGCCATCACTTACAGTCGATTGATGTCCGAATTCGAACTGACTCATGAAGCAATGGCCCAAAGAGTTGGAAAAAAGAGAAGTACCATCACCAATGCATTAAGGATGCTTGAATTGCCTCCTAGCATCCAGACTGCTTTACGTACTGGGAAAATATCTGCTGGTCATGCTAAAGCTTTGAATAGTCTAGAGACCGTAGATGCGCAGTTATCTTTATTCAATAGAATAATCAAAGAGAAACTTTCTGTAAGAGAAACCGAAAAAGCAGTCCAGCTTAAAAATTTAAAACCTTCTGCCTCTTCAAGTGCGAAAGAATTATCCATAGAATACAGAGATGTTCAGCGTACTTTGAGAAAACATCTTGGTGCTAAGGTAGACATCAAAATGAAAGGCCGAGACAAGGGACAGATCGTAATCCCATTCTCAGA